>JANRLM010000124.1 GCA_033762595.1 Rickettsiales bacterium | reverse complement strand
TTTATGCTGCGATTGATTCGTGAGGTTCAGCATCAGAGCCGAAATCATCATACATTGTCATTAGCGGTGCTTCATCAACTAAAATAGTTTCATCAAATGGTTTGAAGCCATTGAAATTAGTTGCCATTGTTCTGCCATAAGCGCCGAGTTGCCCGATTTCAATATAATCCCCCTCCTCAGTATCTTCCGGCAGGAAGAAAGGCCCTTTCATAAAATCAAGAGTATCACAAGTTGGGCCAAAAAAGCTAAAAGGAATCAGATTTTCTGAGCCATTACCGCCAGATTTTTTATATAATTTAGTTGGGAAAATAAATTGCGGCGTGCCGGCATCAAACAAAGAGCCGTAAGTGCCATCATTTATATAAAGGAAATTATTTTTGCGTAAATCAACACGAACAAGCACAGAGCCAGATTCAGCAACAATCGCACGACCCGGTTCACACATCAATTCAATGCTACGATGGTTTTTGAATTTTTTGAATTCATCATAAATTGCTTTGAAAAACTGCGACATTGCCGGAGGAATCATACCAGGATAAACCGATGGGAAGCCCCCACCAACATCAAGTGCTTCAATAGTTACACCGGATTTTACCACTAGATTTTTTGCCATTCTAATTGCAATTCTATAAGCATCTGGGTGCATACATTGAGAGCCAACATGGAAGCAAATTCCAAGTTTTTTAGCAAAATTTCTAGCTTTTTTGATAAGGCTTGGTGCATCTTTCATATCAACGCCGAATTTATCAGCAAGATTATATTCTGAATAGCTGTTAGGAATTGATAAACGAACGAAAATCCCAACATCTTGGGCGTTGTCTGTTTCATCAATAATTTTTTCTAACTCTTCGTGGGAATCAACTGAAAAATCACGAACGCCATAATTATAATAAGCCTGCCTAATTGCACTTCTTGATTTAACGGTGTGCATGAAAAATAATTTAGCTTCAGGAGCTATTTCTTTCACGAGCTTAATTTCTGCAAGAGAAGCAACATCAAAGTTAGTTATGCCGAAATTATAAATTCTGCTTATGATTTCTTGAGATGGGTTAGTTTTAACCGCATATAAAACCCTGCCCGCAAAATTCTGCGTAAAGAAATTACAAGCCGATTTAAGTGAGTTTTCCCTGAAGATGTGGATTGGTTCATCTGTTGGGTTGTTGTCAACAATATTAGAGACAGATATGAAGTTTTTCATCTATCCCGCCCTCGCTAGTTAGGGGTTAATAAACCGAGCTTAACTTAAGCTCAAAGTTATCGTTGATGAATCTATCAGAAAACTAACCAAATCAATCGTTTAATAGATTCATATACCATAACAAAGTTTATCAATCCTAATGAGGAAAGAGCCTTTTATACAAAAAACTAACTATGTAAAGAGAAAATTTATATTTTTTCACAAATTATTTATATCACAAAAAATATGATTATGTAAGTAGGTTTTTGAAATTTTCTGAAAAAAAGAATTAATTTTTTCCGATTGTAATATATTTTTTATCTTGGCAATTTTGCGGTTCAATTATTCCTCTTAAATCAACTATAGTTTCGAGATTTTTATAGAGGGAAAAATTTATATTCTTAAATTGATTCCACTCAGTAATTACACACGCAAGCTGGCTTTTAAGCAGGGCATCAGCTACAAAATCAGAGTAAAAAATATTATAATCCAAAGCGGTTTTATTTTCTTTCTCAAAAATTTCTGCGAAATATTTTTTTGTATTTTCAAGGGCTTTTGGATCAAAAATATATAAATTTGCACCTTTGCGAGCTAGAATTTCAATGATTTTTAGAGCAGCAGATTCCCTAATATCATCTGTATTTGCTTTGAAACTTGTGCCGAGAATTGCAATATTTACGCTCCTCACATCGCCATTACAAGCCTTGATAATTTTTTCCGCCATACTAATTTTGCGGTTTTCATTTGAGGTAATAACCGCATCAATTATTTTTAGCTCTGAATTATGTTCTTTTGCTATTGCAGAAATCGCACGAGTATCCTTTGGAAAGCAAGAGCCACCAAAAGCAGGCCCCGCTTTTAGAAAATGACTTCCAATTCTTTTATCCATTCCAATCGCTTTGGAAACTTGGGAAATATCTGCATTGCTTGCTTCACACAAATCAGCAATTTCATTGATGAAACCAACACGCATAGCAAGATAGGCATTGGCCGCATATTTTGCGAGTTCTGCACTTCTTATATCTGTTTGAATAATTGGAAAGCCTTTATTGGTAAGCCCTTCATAGAGTTTTGAGATTTTTTGTAAGGTGTTATTATCATTTTCATCAACGCCAATTAAAATTCTATCAGGGTTCATAAAATCATAAACGGCACTTCCTTCCCTTAAAAACTCTGGGTTTGAAGCGATATAAAATTCTAAATTGGGATTTTTATTTTGTATAAATTTCTTTAATTTATCACCAGTGCCAACTGGAACGGTGGATTTTGTAACGATAATAACGCCGTTTTTTGCATTATTTGCGATTACGTCAGCAACTGAAAAAACATATTTCAAATCAGCTTTGCCATCTTCAGCGGAAGGCGTGCCAACTGCAATAAATATAATATCTGCATCAGAAATTTCGTTAGAGACGGAAGAAGAAAAGTTAAGCCTTCCTTCGTTCACATTTTTGGTAACTAGAGCCTCAAGCCCCTCTTCATATATATGGATTTTTGAGTTTTTTAGAGCGTTTATTTTTTCCAAATCATTATCAACGCAAGTAACCAAATTGCCAATTTCAGCAAGGCATGTGCCTGAAACAAGCCCAACATAGCCAGTGCCAACAAAAACTATTTTCATATTAAAAAAGGTAAATTGCTAAGGATTTTATAAATGAAATATCTAATTATCCAACAAATTTATTGGAACTGCAACTGAAAGAACGGTTCTATAAATAAGTTCCATCACGGTTTTTGCGAGGGTGAGATTATCCATTTTTATTTCTGGTAGAATTATAATTTCATCACCAGCCTCAATTCTGCTGGAATCTGCGGTTAGGGTATCCCCATTTTGTTTAACAATAATTATATTATCTTTTTTGGCTCTTAAGCTATAACCGCCAGCTCTATCAATATAATCGTCAATATCATAATCAGCATTAAAAACTACGGCACTTGGAACATTAACTTCGCCTGTAACCATTACTATATTTGATTTTGAAGGGATTATAATTCTATCACCATCTCTAACTTTTATATCTTCAATTTTACCATCTTTAGCAATTACAACCGTTCCTTTGGGGCGGATTTGCTTTGCATTTTTAATAAAATTCTGCACCATTGTAAGCTCTTGTTGTTTAATTTGAGCTTCTTGCTTATCAGTAGTATAATTCACCAAAACGGCTTCCTCTAAGCGTTTTAGCGAGTTTTCAAGTGAAGATTTTTGGCGAGAGGCAACCTCTAACCTTTCCAAGCGAACTGATTTATAATTCGCAAGCTCAGGATTAATTTTAACTTGGCTTAAAACTTCCATTATAGTGGAATCATTAGGTGCAACAACAACATCAGGGCCCAGATGTTCGCCTTCAACAAATACTTTTATTTTATCTGCGATAGTTGCTGTATTAAATAAAACCGCATCTCCATTTTGAAGTTGAAATTTCTTGAATTCTTCAAGGGTCAGATATTTTGCAAATGGCTTGCCAGCTCTAAAGCCGCTTACAGAAACATTTGTAGCCTTGTTAGTTGGTTTTGAGAAATTGATAATTTCATTGCCAAAAATTGGCGTTGATTTGAATTCAAAGATATTTTTATTGCCAACTTCACCATCAGCGGAAATGGTCGCACCTTTTTTATCAATCAAAATAACATCATTATCTTTTAGCTGAATATTTGGGATTTGGCCGTTAATAAGGAATTGATAGATATCAAAACTTTCAACTAATTTTTTATCTCTAAGGATTTTTATTGTTCTAAAACTTCCAGTTTCAAAGTTAATACCTTGTGCTTGATCAATAAAATTGAGTATTGTATCTTTCGCCATTCCAGCATATCTACCTGGGCGGTTTATTCCGCCAGTAACGAATACAGAAAGCGGTTTTGTGCCGTTTAGAGTTGTATAAATTTCAACTTCGCTAGGATAAATTTTTCTAACTTCGCTTTTAACTTTATTATTAAGTTGAGAATTCGCGACGCCAGAAACCTTCACGGGACCAATTTGCGGAATAAAAATATTGCCTTGATTATCAACTTTCAAAGTTTCCTTAAATTCAAAAAGCCCCCAGATTGCGATAGTAATTTCATCGCCAGCTTGGATTAGATAGTTTGAGTTTAGTCCACCAGTTTTATCAGCACCGAATTGACCAGTAAAAAGATTTTCTCCGAATGGCTTGAGTTTGTTTTCATCGCTTGCGAAATCAATTTTTTCAAAGTTGAAACTCGCAATTGCGTTGACTTCCGCAACTAAGCTAATCAGCAAAAAAACTGCTAATATTTTAATTATTTTTTTCATTAATATTTTTTCTTATTTTTTTAATCCCCCATCTCTTTAGGGGAGGAAACCTTCAATCTCCCCTCTCCCTCTGGGAGAGGGGTGGGGGTGAGGGCTATCAGAAGACTGAAATCTGAACACAGAAGACAGGATAAATTAATCCAGTCTTCAGACATCTTTCGTCTGTCATCAGTATCGCCCTCACCAGATTTTCTAAGCTCATTTCATTCGCATGAAAATCTTGCCTCTCCCAGTGGGAGAGGCAAATTAGTTTGTGCCTACAAAGTTAAATCATTATAAACTATTTCCTTGCCATCTTTGAGTTTGCAAAGAACACTACCATCAACTTTATTATTTATCATATTTCTAATTCTCGTGCATTTTGTACCAAGTGCTGAGATATAATCTTCTCTAAATATTTCTTTATAGCCTAAATTTTGGCTAGTCATTTTATCTGAAAACACAGCTTTCGAGATACTTGAGCGTTTATTTTTTGCAACTTCTTCCTGATAATCAACCCAAGCTGATTGTCCTTGATAGCCCTCATCTTCCGTGCAGGCAGTAAGAAACAGAAATAAAAGTGATGATGTAATAATAAGCTCTCTCACAATAAATATATTGATTAAACCCTATGAAAAGCATAGATTTTAACTAATTTAATCAATCAAGTAAGCAAATAGTGATAAATTTGAGTGAAAATAGCAAATTTTCTTCAGGGGGTGTGTATACAAAAGGACTATTTGAGAAGAAAACGCTATTAAAAACCTTTCTTCCAGAGATAGAAAAAATTAATTTTCTTGATAAAAACCCTGATGTCATTCTTGGTTGGGGTAAGAAAAACAGCTCAATCCCAGCAAGGGTAATTTCTAAATATGCCCAAAAACCTTATATAGCTCTGGAAGATGGCTTTGTGAGATCCGTTGGTTTAGGTAGCAAAAATTGGCAACCTCTTTCCATAATAGTTGATAAAAAATCAATCTATTATGATTGTTATAATCGCTCGGATTTAGATTCAATAATAGAAAAAACTGAATTCACGCCTGAATTAATCAAAAGGGCGAAGTCTAATATTGAGTATATCAAGCAACATAGAATTACAAAATATAATACTGGTGTTGATTATGAAAAATCTGATTTTCGCTTTAAGGGAAATAAAAATATTCTGCTGATTGATCAAACTTTTAATGATGCTTCTATCAAGTTTTCAGGTGCAACCGCAGAAGATTTTGAAAAGATGGTAAATTTTGCGAAGAAAATTTATCCAAGCCATAATTTAGTAATAAAATCTCACCCAGAAATTATTGCTGGTAAAAAGAAAGGCTATTTAACTAAATATTATAGAGATAAAAATTTTCAGGTAATTGAGGAAGATATAAATATTTATTCTCTAACAGAGCATATTGAAGCTTTGTTTTCAGTCTGTTCAACAACTGGCTTTGAAGGATTAATTGCAGGGGCAAATGTTTACTCAATAGGCAGAAGTTTTTATAGTGGTTGGGGCTTAACAAAAGATAATCGCAAGCCATTGAAAGAAAGAAAAACTCTATCAATAGAAGAATTATTTGCTGCAAGCTATTTGTTATATCCAAGATATATCAACCCTTATGAAAAAAAACTTACAACACCAGAATATGTGTTTGAGTTGATAAATTATTTGAAGGAAAAGTATAATTCTCACGCAAAATCATATCATTGTTATGGCTTTACATATTGGAAACAAAAATCCGTTTCAGATTTTCTAAAAACACCTTTTAATGAGGTTCATTTTTATGAAAATGAAAATAAATGTGTTAATAATGCTCAAAAAAATAATGGTGAAATAGTTGTTTGGAGTTCAAAAAACATTGAAAATATTTCTTTGAAAGCCTTACAAAAAAACCTTCCAATGAAAAGAATGGAAGATGGCTTTATAAGATCGGTAGGCTTAGGCTCTAACTTAATTCCAGCCTCATCACTCGTTTTGGATAGTAAGGGGATTTATTATAATTCTGAAAATCCCTCTGATTTAGAAAATATTATAAATAATTTAAGGCTTACCAGAGAAAAGAAAAATCGTGCGAGGGATTTAATAAATTTAATCACTGAAAACAACATCACGAAATATAATTTTAGAGCAAATGAATTAAAATATTATCTGCCAAAGAATAAGAAAATTATTCTAGTTATTGGGCAAGTTGAAGATGATGCCTCGGTTAAATCAAGCAAAGGGCAGGTGAAGACTAACCTAAAACTTCTTGAAGAAGCGAGAAAACAAGAGCCTAATTCCTACATAATTTATAAACCCCACCCTGATGTTGTGGCGGGTAATAGGGTTGGGCATATTCCAAAAGTAAATGTTCAGCAATATGCAGATTTGCTGGTTGAAAATGCGAATATCTCAAATTTAATAAATAGGTGCGATGTTATCTATACCATTTCTTCGCTAGTTGGCTTTGAAGGCTTGCTTAGAAGGAAAATAGTTAGAACTTTCGGTTCACCTTTTTATGCAGGTTGGGGACTTACGGAAGATATATTATTTTTCCTAAATCGCACACGAAAAATCTCTATAGAACATCTAGTTTATGCGAGTTTAATTGAATATCCAATTTATTTTGATATTGAAGCGAGACTGCCTTGTGAGGTTGAAAATTTAGTTAAAAAATTTATTAACCAGCCTGAAGAAATATCTAAAGCGGAACTCAAGAGCAAAAAACTTGGGCTATTTAGATTTATTAAAAAACATTTTTTTAATGAAAGATGAAAAAAGAAAATTTCTGCTTTTACAAGGGCCGATGAGTTACTTTTTTAAGGAGCTTTATTTGCATCTAAAAAATAGTAATTTTGAGGTTACTAAAATCTGTTTTAATGGCGGGGATTTATTTTTATCAGCAGGAATTGATACAATAAAATTTACTGAAAAACCCTCGGAATTTCTTAATTTTCTAAAAATTCTTCAGCTAAGAAATAATTTTACTGATGTAGTTTTTTATGGCGATTGCAGGTTTTATCATTTGGAAGCAAAAAAGTTTTTTGCTGATAAAAATGTTAAGTTTCATATCTTTGAAGAAGGCTATTTTAGGCCATATTGGGTTACTTATGAAAATATCGGCGTGAATGATTGCTCTGATATTCCTAGAAATAAAGAATTTTATCAAAACCTTGAAATTTATGAGGAAAATAATCACAAATTTCAAAAGCTAAAACCAACATTGGCGAAGAAAATTCTGCTAACTTATATCTATTATGTGTTCAGAGTTTTTTTTGAAAAAACTGAATTCAAAAATTATCTTCCGCATCGCACTAGCCTGCCTGAGATTGAAGCAAATGGCTGGTTTAAGAAGTTGCTAACTTACAAAATTACAAATTATAAAGCTCGTAAATTGCAAAAGAAAATTTCAAAATCTGGGAAGAAATTTTTTCTAGTTGCACTTCAACTTTGCTCAGATAGCCAAATTCAATTTCATTCTGATTATGCTGATATGAGAGACTTTATTAGTAAAATTTTAGAAGATTTTGCAAAAAATTCGCCTTCAGATATTCACCTTGTTTTCAAATCTCACCCTGAAGAAAATGGCGTTGCTGGGCTTGAAAAATTTGTTAAGGAAAATGCCAAAAAATTTAATTTGCAAGATAGAGTAATTTATATTGATGGCGGCAATATGCCTAAGTTTTTAGATGATATGCAGGGCTTAATTGCGATAAATTCTACGGCGGCAATTTCAGCTTTGCATCACAAAAAACCTGTAAAAATTATGGGCAGGGCTTTATATAATTTTGAAGGCTTAACTTCGCAAAAACCACTTGCAGAATTTTGGCATACCTCTGAAAAACCTGATGAAGAATTATTCTTGAAATTCAAAAATTATGTAATGCAAAAAACTCAAATAAACGGGTCTTTTTACTCAAAAGAAGGAGTAGATTTAATTTTGAGGAATATTAAGATTTAACTATTTCTAAAGCCATTTCCAGCATCGTTAGGTGTGGATAGATATGTAATCCTTAACCTCCTATTGTCACCCCGCATTTATTGCGGGGTTATTTCTAAAATAGTCACTTTCACTTCATACCCGCGGATGCTGGTATCCAGTCTTGTTTTATGGATTCCCGCTTTCGCGGGAATGAAAAATGCTGTAACTATTAAATTAAGCTCCTTAACCCCGCAATAAATGCGGGGTGACACTAAAGAGAAAAAACTACAAAAATTTATTAAAATCTACCTTTGCCTTACTATACCCATTTCCAACCAAAAGATTTTTGGTTTCATATAAAGGCAAGCCAACTATATTTGAATATGAGCCATTGATGGAAATCACCCATGCACCGGGGTCTTCCTGCAAACTATATGCACCACTTCTGCCTTTCCATAGATTCGTTTTTAGATACTCATCAATTTCTGAGTCAGTAAAATTTTTGAATTTTACAAAAGAGAGAACGACTTTTTTTCTAATTTTTCCTTCTGGCGTAATTACACAAACGCAAGAATAAACCCTATGCCTTCTACCACGCATTAATTGAAGCATTTTCTTAGCTTCCAGCTCATTTTCAGGCTTGCCTAAAATTCTTGTGCCGACGCAAGCGGAAGTATCACAAGAGAGAATAAAAGCATTTTTATTTTTATGATTTTCATAAATTGCTTTGGCTTTTTCCTCAGCAACTCTAGCGACATAAAGGTTCGGCTTTTCAGCTTTTCTAGGGGTTTCATCAATATCAGGGGAGATAATTTCATCAGGCGTAAAGCCAATATTGCCAAGTAATTCCTTTCTTCTAGGTGATGATGATGCTAAGATGAGTTTCATCTTCTTCGTTAATCGTTGATGGTTAATCGTTTATCGTAATCAACCATTGACTATTAACGATAATCGATAAACGATGAACGAATTATTTATGTCTCAGGATAATTCTACCTTTTGTGAGGTCATAAGGTGTCATTTCCACGGTGATTTTATCACCAAGCAGAACTCTAATTCTGTTTTTCCTCATCTTGCCAGATGTGTGAGCGATAATTTCGTGGCCGTTATCAAGTTTAACTCTAAACATCGCATTCGGCAGAACTTCAGTAACTAAGCCATCAAATTCAATTAATTCTTCTTTTGCCATTATAATAAATTTCAAATTTACCTCTTTTATTAGTTATTTGTTTTGTTTTTGCAAGGGTTAAGCTATAATTATACTAGGCAAGCATTCTCCAAACATAGATTATAGCCACTTAATCACTAATTGTCACCCCGCATTTATTGCGGGGTTAATGGTTGAAAGTGTTTTTTGCTTTAAGTTTTGAGCTTGTTTTATGGTTAACCCCGCAATAAATGCGGGGTGACACTCAAGAGGAAAGCAATAAAATTCATAAAAATCTATGTTTAGTGAACACTAACTTATAAAATGAATAATGATGATAAAAAACAGAAGGCGATAGCACTCGGCTATGAAATGGGCGTTGATGAAGCCCCAAAAGTGCTTGCCAAGGGTGAAGGTGAAATTGCCAAGCAAATTATAAAAATCGCGGAAGAAAAGGGTATTGAAATTAAAAAAGATGCAAGTTTGGTTGAAATTTTATCCGCATTAGAAATTGATGATTTTATTCCGTTAGAGGCTTATTCTGCGGTTGCTGAAATCTTAAAATATATTTATAATAAGCAAGGTAAATTGTAAAATTTTATGCTAAACAAAGAAAAATTGGAACTACAAATTGCTAAAATTAATAATGAAATTGGTCGCATTACAGAAATTGTAATCGGCGGAAATACTCCTGAATTTGATAATCTTAACGCTTTAATTGAAAATTTTACCAACGAAATTAAAAATCTTGACGAAAAAGAAATTGTTGAATTTACGAACCTTATCAAAATTTGGTCAGATGAGCTAAAAAATATAATTGAAAAAATTGCAAATAAAAAAGATGAAATTCAAGACAAATTAGAATCTGCAATGCATTCAAATCAGGCTTACAATAAATATAAAAACCCTGTTAGTTAATCCTCAACTTCACTGATAAACCATGAGCATCAAGCTTTTCTTGTTTTGCGAAATTCATTGCATGCGGTGCGATTGTATCAAAGGATTCCTTAGTGCATTTAATCATTGAGGTTCTTTTCATAAAATCAAGCACGCCAAGACCAGAGGAAAATTTTGCAGTTGCCATGGTTGGTAAAACATGGCTTGGGCCTGCAATGTAATCTCCGATTGCTTCAGGAGTATATTCACCTAAGAAAATTGCACCTGCATTATGAATTTTTCTTGAGAGTTTTTCAGGGTCAGCGGTTATAATTTCCAAATGTTCTGGTGCGATAATATTTGCAATTTCAGCGGCATCTTCAATATCTTCAACAAGGATTATATAGCCATTATTTTTTATGCTCTGAGAGGCAATTTCTGTGCGAGAAATTTTTTCAATCATCACTTCAATTTCTTTGGAAATTTTTTCTGCAAATTCATTTGAATTTGTAACCAAAATAGCTCTTGCGAGTTCATCGTGTTCGGCTTGAGAGAGCAAATCCGCAGCGATATATTTAGCGTTTGCAGAAGCATCGGCAATAACTAAAATTTCAGAAGGGCCAGCGATTGAATCTATGCCAACCGAGCCAAAAACTTGCTTTTTCGCTTCCGCAACATAAGAATTACCAGGGCCAACAATTTTCACCACTTTTTCAATGGTTTCAGTGCCGTAAGTAACGGCTGAAATCGCCTGAGCCCCACCAATTCTATAGATTTCAGAGATGCCACAAATTTTAGCGCACGCCAATAAAGATGGGTTAAGAATTCCATTAGGTGTAGGGTTAAGCATCACAATTCTTTTTACACCTGCAACAAGGGCTGGCACAGCATTCATCAAAACGGAAGATGGGTATAACGCTTTACCCCCCGGCACATAGATTGCAACCGAATCAACTGCATTCCACTTCCAACCTAGTTGATTTCCTTCATTATCTTTAAATTTTTCATCAATAGGTAATTGCCTTTCGTGATAATTTTTAATTCTAGAATAGGCAATTTCAGCGGATTTTAGAAATTCTTTATCAACATTTTTAGCAGATTTTTCTATTTCATCTGAAGATATCCTCAAATTATTTTCATTAATTTCAAAATTATCAAATTTTTTTGTGTAATTAAACAAGGCCTTGTTGCCGTTTGTTTTTACATCATTAATTATTTCGCTAACTGAATTTGAAATTTCAGCATTTGCAAGGCTTTCAGTTGAAAATAATTTTTCAATATCCTTAAGTGAGGCATCAATTTTATATCTTAATTTTTTTAGCATTTTTCAAATTTAGAAATTATTTTTGTTAATTCTTTTTTATTGCTAGTGTAGGCTTGACGATTTGCAATAAGTTTTGTTGAAATATCAGCAAGTTTTTCACCTTCAATCATATTATTTGCTTCCAGAGTTTTACCACTGCTAACTAAATCAACAATTCTATCGCAAAGCCCAAGAATTGGGGCGAGTTCAATAGAGCCGTTTAGTTTAATGCACTCTGCTTGAATACCCTTTTTTTCAAAGAATTTTTTGGTAAAATTTACATATTTAGTTGCAACCCTGATATGGCTATTATTCCAAAAATCTTTAGTTTTCGCATTGTTTTTCGGCGCTGCGATTGAAAGCCTGCATTTGCCAATTCCTAAATCAAATAGATTGTAAATATTGTCATAATCAAATTCTAATAAAACATCACTTCCACAAATACCAATCTGTGCAACACCAAAAGAAACAAAAGTTGCAACATCAAAACTTCTAACTTTAATAAGTTTAATTTCAGGTTTTGAAGTGCTAAAAACTAGCTTGCGAGAATTTTCAGAATAGAAATCTTTTTCCGGAATTATTCCAGATTTTTTAAGAATTGGATCAAATTCCTCTAAAATTCTGCCCTTCGGAACTGCTATGATAAAATCTTTTTTCATCTATCTTAAATAAAAATGGGTGAGAAACCTCACCCATATATAATTAGAATTTAAGAAATTACTACTTAGATTTTGCAATTTCAATTTTGTCAGTTGGAAATTTTTTCTCTTTCCACTCATCAATACCACCAGGGTATTTTTGAATATTTTTGAAACCAAGTTCAATCGCTTTATGAGCGGAATGCTTACTTGCTGGGCAGTTTACATTACTGCAATAGAACACAATATTTTGACCTTCTTTAGTGTTTTCTTGAAGGAATTCTTTAGTTAATTCATCAGTGGTTTTTACAACCGCACCTTTGATAATTGTGCCATCACCGAGATATTTTGCACTTCTTGAATCAATTAAGAGTGGCTTATTCTCTGATTCTAATGCCGATTTTAACTCCTCAGCGGTGATGATTTTATATTCGTGTTTTTCTTCTTTTTTATCTTCTGCATTTGAAAAAGTAGGGATAATTAAAACTAGGGCTAGAACTAAAAGTTTTTTCATAAGTTAAATTTTTGGTTGTACATTTAAGATAGAATTAAAATTTATAATTACAATAGAGTAAATAAAATTTAATTTTTGGCAGTTTTATTAGGTATGGCCTTAACCTCTAAGTGTCACCCCGTGCTTGTCACGGGGTTAATGGCTGAATGTGACTGCGAGCCTAAACTTTGAGCTTGTTTTATGGTTAGCCCCGCAATAAATGCGGGGTGACAAAATATCTAAGGATAAAGCAAATTCAAATTCCAAACATTATTTATTTTACGATAAACTTCACGATGATGGATTCTAAATTCACCAGCCTGCCAGAATTCTACATAATCTGGAATTACCCTCCAGCCCCCCCAATTTTCCGGTCTTGGGATTTCCTTACCAAGAAATTTCTTCCTATTTTCATCAAGTTCAGATAAAAATTTTTCTCGTGTTTCTAAAATCTCTGATTGCTTAGAGGTAATGGCTCCAATTCGGCTTTCTTCTGCACGAGATGAGAAATATTTATCACTTTCTTGCGGGGAAACTTTTTCAACTCTTCCCTCAATTCGGATTTGTTTATCTAGGGCTGGCCAATAAAAACATAAAGACGCAAAAGGATTTTCAGAAATTTGTTTTGATTTTCTGCCATTATAATTTGTATAAAAAACAAAACCTCTCTCATCAAAATTTTTTAGCAATACTATTCTAACTGAAGGCCTGCCTTGTTTATCCGCGGTTGCAAGCGACATTTCTGTATGGTCTTTTATTAAGTTATTTTGTTCTGCTTCATTAAACCATTCAGAAAATTTTTTGAGTATTTCTTTATTCATAATATTTTTTCAAATTAATATTGCTAATTTATTACACCGAGAATATAAATAATAATAGTAATCTTTTTCCTAAAAAAATTAAAAAAATCTCATTTATGGTTCTCAATCTTCAAGTTCCTGAAAAGATAAATCTTAAGCCAACAATAACGGTTATCGGTGTTGGTGGTGCTGGTGGAAATGCCGTTAATAATATGATAGATTCAGGCGTGGAAGGCGTTAGGTTTGTTGTTGCAAACACAGATGCACAAGCAATTGAAAACTCTAAAGCGGTTGATAAAATTCAACTTGGAACAAATGTTACACAAGGGCTTGGGGCTGGCTCATATCCTGAGGTTGGTAAGGCTGCAGCCGAAGAATCTATTGAAGAAATTTTAGATTTTATGCAAGGTAGCAATATGGTGTTTGTAACCGCTGGTATGGGCGGTGGCACTGGCACTGGTGCTGCACCTGTTATTGCAAGGCTTGCTAGAGAACAGGGGATTTTAACGGTTGGTGTTGTTACAAAACCTTTCCATTTTGAAGGCACTCATAGAATGAGGGTTGCAGAGCTTGGGCTGCAAGAGCTTCAAAAATATGTTGATACAATGATTGTAATTCCAAACCAAAATTTATTTAGGGTTGCGGATAAAAATACAACGCTCAAACAGGCTTTTAACTTAGCTGATTCGGTTCTGAAATCTGGTGTAAGAGGAATTACAGACTTGATGATTATGCCGGGGCTTGTGAATCTTGATTTCTCAGATGTGCGTGCGGTTATGAGTGAAATGGGCAAAGCAATGATGGGAACTGGCGAGGCCGAGGGCGAAAATCGTGCGATAAAAGCGGCCGAAGCTGCGATTGCGAATCCGTTGCTTGATAATGTTTCAATGCAAGGTGCAAGAGGTGTTTTAATCAATATTACTGGTGGGCCAGATCTAACTTTATTTGAAGTTGATGAAGCTGCAAACCGCATTAGAGAAGAAGTTGATGAAAATGCGAATATAATTTTTGGCTCTACTTCTGATAATAATCTTGAAGGTAAAATCAGAGTTTCAGTGGTTGCAACTGGCATTGATGGTGATTCACAAAAACAAAAATTTAATAATTCTTCGTTTGCACCAAAATCGCAAACTCGCCCTGAAATTGTTTCTAATAGTGCGTTTGAAAGCCCTAAAAGAAAAGAAGTAGTTGAAGATTTTAGAGAAGATAATGATGTTTTTATCTCAAAAGAACCGATTAATCCTGAATTTTCTCAGCCTCAGAATAGTTCCAATTCTTCATCTTTTACAAGAAATCAGGAAAATCTAAACAGGGGTAATATCCAACAAAAGCCTGTGCAATCAAGTTCAGGTTTGTTTAGTTCAATATTTTCAAGAACTCCGAAACAAAATGATAGGCAAGCTCCATTCGCTTTAGTGCCAGAGGAGATTGAGCCTAAGGCTGAGGCAAATGTTCAATCTAAAAAAAGTCAAATTGATGAAGATGTTATTGATATTCCAGCTTATTTAAGAAGAAAAGGTTGAATATAATTTTACAAAAATTTACTAATTTTATCTTACCTCCAAGATGTATTTGCGGAGAAAAATTTCTATCTGAATGTAATTCTATTTGCTCTGAGTGCTTTGGCGAATATTGTAATTCAAGCAATTTTGAATGTAGTAAATGCGGAAACCCACTTCAATTTGATTTTGGTGAAAACGCCTTATGTGCTGAATGTATTGAAAAACCGCCAGAATTTGACTATGGCAGATTTGTTTATAGCTATAATAACTTTACAAAAAAAATAATTTCTCGCTTCAAATATTCAGATAAAACTTTTGCAAGCAAGAAAATTTCGCAATTAATGGCTGGTAAAATTTCTGCTTTTGTAAAAAATAATCAGATTGATTTTGTAACCTCAATTCCAATTTCTAGAAAAAAACTTTTATCTCGAAAATATAATCAATCTGCTATTCTTGCGTTAGAGATTTCTAAAATATTTCAATTAAAATGTGATAATCAAATTTTGTATCGTGAAAAAAATGTTGCTCCGCAAGCCTCACTTTCTAGGCAAGAAAGACTTAAAAATATGAAGAATGTTTTTGCTATCAAAAACAAAAATATTCCTAAAATAAAGGGCAAAAATATATTGCTAGTTGATGATGTAATAACAACTGGTGCAACGCTTAATGAGGCTTCAAAAATTCTAAAAAAAGCAGGCGTTAATAGAGTTTTTACAATAACTTTTGCAAAAACTTTTTTAGATTAGTCTCTCATTTTCTTTTTGCATAAGCTTTCCATAGCAATACGAATTTGGCAAATTCGAACTTGTATTATCTAATGATTCCAATATTTCTTTAAAATTAACTGATGAAAATTTGTATTTGCCATCACCCTTTTCTATAGTCATAGTCTTAAAATTGTAATTGCTTCTAAAACCCCATTCAATAAAAATTTGATTGTAACGATCTGCTATTGATTTTGAAGCATGTGTAATAATTATGTGATTATTTTTATTTTGATCATCTATTAATGCTCTTTCAATAAAAGCTATTGTAGTTTCATCGCTAAATTTATATTTATCATTACCTGAATAAAACATTCCAATTGAAAGTGCTCTATTAGTAAGTTTATATCCATCTTCTCTATCGGATAGATGCTTAGCGTATCCCTCTGCAAAATTCTGCCTTTGCTTTGGATCGTTAATATTCTTGATAAAATCTAGAAACTCATCACTAAATGTTAGGTTTTCTCCATTCCTAATTGTAATTCTTGAGCTATTATGATAGAACTCAGCTATTAAACCAATATATACTTCATCAGGAATAGAGCTTTTAGCAAATGATATTTGCTTTTTACTTCTTTTGTCGGGGTCGTAAAAGCTAATAAGATTATCTAATTGTTTTTTCTTTACTTCAATAGTTTCCTTTAGGAGAGCCTTTGCAAAATTTTCACTAATTATAGATTTGTCATCAACATTTGAAATTTTTTCAAAACTTGGTTCGTTCGGAAAATTTTTTTGAATTTTATCGTATATTTTTTTTGCATCTGGTGCTCCCAAATTAAAACCATATCCTATAGCAAAAAATGGACCATCTTTATATTTGGTATTTCTAAAACCTTCTAGTAAAGAAACTAATTCTGTAGCTGCAACTAAGGGGTTTTTAACTTTTAACAAATTAAAATTCGTAGGCGTAACAGATAGATATCTTTCGTTTTCTTCTACTTGTGTAAGAATTCTAATAGTTTTAGGATCCCCAGTCATAACTAGAAGTTTGAGTTATTCTGATAAAGGCCTTCCATATTTATGTTTTGAGATTGATTGGAAGGCATTTGATTTTGTTGAATAACAGGTTGTGATAAAGTTTGTAAATTGTTGGAATTTCTTTGCGTATTATAGTTGCTTGGATTGCCACAGCCCTTTATTTCTGCAACTCTTGAAAGATACTCTCTGCGAGAATCGGCTGCAATAATAGCTTCATCGGCGTTCATGTAAGTATCAATATAACCAAGAGGCATAACTATTGATTTTACACCCAGTGATTTCTTTTCTTCAGCTTGCTTTTTGTAAAATTCAGCATCGTTAATTTCAAGCATAATATCACTGCAAGAAAGCTCTCTATCCGTTTTTTTCATCGGCTCAACAACAACTGGCTCTTCACCGCAAGAAGAGGTTAAAATTGCGAAAACAGAGATGATGAAAGTAATAAAAATTTTATTCATATATTTTGTAAATATTCAATTATGTTATTAAACTATAAGGATTTTTGAAGAAAAATCTATAATTTTCTTGCTTTTTCTATAATTAGAATTGGTATATCGTTAATTATTGGGAAGGCTAAACCTGCTTTTTTTGAGATTAACTCGTTATTTTCAGCGGAAAATTCTAGTTTTTCTTTAGTTAAAGGGCAGGCTAAAATTTCAAGTAAGGAAATATCAAAATTATTTTTCATAATGCAGCAAACAGAAGGTAAATCTCTAATAGAAAAACTCTATATTTTACAAGGGATTAATCAAGAAAAAATTTCCATTTTAGAGATTAATGAAATTTTAGGTAGAAATGCTATTCAGCTATTAGTGGCGTTTTTTGTTTTACCAATGTTGCTTCCTGTTACAGCTTTTCCGGGGTTATCGCAAATAATTAGTTTGATTTTGATTTTATTACTGGTGCAGTTAATTATTGGAAAAAGGATTGTTTGGCTTCCAAAAAAAGTTAGATTTTACAAAATTGATAAAAATTCTCTGCTAAAAATTACAAACTTAGCAATAAAATATCATCATAAATTTTCTAATTTTTTGCGTCCAAGATATTTGATTTTAAGCACAATTTCATTCAATAAATTTCACTATTTATATCTGATTTTTGTAGTTTTAGTTATGGCATTGCCAATTCCAGCACCTTTTGCGAATACAATTCCAGCGATTTCAATTATTTTAATATCTATTGGAATTGTTGAAAGGGAGGGAGCCTCTATAATTATTGGATATATTTTTGGGCTTTTAGGAACTGCCTATATGGTGTTAATGATAATTCTTGGCAAGGAATTTTATAGTGCAATTTTTTAGTTTTACTAACTTGGTATTGTCACCCCGTGCTTGTAACGGGGTTAATTGTAAAACACGCTCAAAACCATGGTTTAGAAACGCTTTCAACTATTAACCCCGCAACAAGTGCGGGGTGACATTAGGATGTTAGGGAGCTTAAATCTATTCTTTTTTAGTTTGAAGTAATATTAACATGGCCGAGTTTTCTGCCTTTTTTTACTTCATTTTTGCCATAAAGATGGATTTTTGCATTAGAATTTTTTTTATATTCTGCAATTTTATAAATATCTTCACCAATGATATTTTCCATTCTAATATTTGTGCAAGTGAGTTTTGGAGAGATGAGAGGTAGACTAGAAATTGCCCTGATATGTTGCTCAAATTGGCTGATATTACAGCCATCTTGCGTCCAATGCCCTGAATTATGAACCCTGGGTGCAATTTCATTGATTGAAATATCACCATTTTTTAGAACAAAAAATTCCACTGCAAGAACTCCAACATAATTTAACAATTCAGCAATTTTTATTGCAGTTTGTTCAGCTTGATTTTTTGTTTTTTCTGAGAGATTTATTGGAAGTTCTGAAACTCTTAAAATCCCGTCTCTGTGAGTGTTTCTTCCTATCGGGAAAATTGCAATTTCATTATTATTTTTGCGAGCTAAAATAACCGAAATTTCAAAATCAAAATCAACAAATTCTTCTAAAATTATTGAATTGAAATTTAATTCTTGCCAGATTTTTGTAAAATCATCATTCTTTGAAACTCTAGCTTGCCCCTTGCCATCATAGCCATAATCAGAAGTTTTTAAGATAGCTTTTTCAATTTTTAATTCATCAAAAGCATTTGAAATATCTTGCGGATTTTTACAATGCCTAAAACGATGAGTTGGAAGCTTATTATCTCTAAAAAAACTTCTTTCACGAAGCCTATTTTGTGCGGTAAATATTGCTTGAGCAGGCGGATTAGTTGGCTTAATTTTTTCAAGAAACTCTATGGACTTATAGGGAATATTTTCAAATTCATAAGTAATAAAATCAGCTTCTTCAGCAAGTTTTTTTAAGGCTTCATTATCATCATAATTTGCAAAAATAATTTTATCGCAGATAAATTCCGCAGGTTGTTTTTCTTTAGTTTTCGGCGTTAGGCAAATAGTTTGAAAGCCTAGCTTTTTAGCATCTTTTGCGAGCATCATTCCTAATTGCCCACCACCTAAAATTGCAATTTTTTTTGAATAATTATTTAGCATTAAATCAACCTCAAAATTTCTTTAGGTTCAGCATTGCCATTCACAACTTGATAAATCATTTGGCAAAGTTCTAATTTTATATTCATTTTTTTGCATAAATCAAAAACCGATTTTGCAGTTGCAACACCCTCAACAACTTGAGGCTTATTTTGAGTAAGTTCATTAGGTGTTTTACCAGCACCTAGACCGAAGCCGAATGAAAAATTACGAGATTTTTCACTATTACAAGTAAGAACTAAATCTCCAATTCCGCAGGGTTCAAGCATTGTTTTTCTTTTTCCGCCTAGATATAAAGCAAGCTGAGCAATCTCCTTCGCACCTTGTGTAATTGTTGAGGCTTTTGTGTTTTCACCACAGCCCAAGCCCTTAACAACACCGCAAGCAATAGCAATTACATTTTTAAGTGAGCCACATAATTGCGTGCCGATTACATCTTTATTAATCCTAACTTTGAAGGTTGGAATTTCAATTTCTTTTTGGATTTCTTTTGCCAAATTTTCATCAAAGCAAGCAAGGCTTAGAGTTGAATAATCGCCGATTGCAACTTCCTCTGCAAATGAAGGCCCACTTAGAATTGAATAGTTTTTTGATGAGGTAATTTCTTCAAAAATATCACTCATTAATTTTAGGGAATTATTTTCAATCCCTTTACTACAAATTATAAAATGCGGAAATTTTTTCTGTGGGTTATTTTTTTGAAAAATTTGCAAAAATTCAGAAAGTTGGCTTCTAAAAAATTGCGAAGGTGTAACATTCAAAATATAATCAGAATTGCAAATATCAGCTAGGTTATTGGTTGCGGTAACATTTTTTTCAAGTTTTATATCTGGCAGGAAAATTTTATTTTCGTTGCTCGTATTAATTGAAGCAACAACCTCAGCTTCCCGAGCGTAAATTGAAATTTTGCGATTCTTTTTTGCAAGCATATTTGCAAGGGCTGTTCCCCAAGCACCTGCACCTATTACTGAAAATTTTTTCATAAAAATTCGTTTTTTTTATTATCATTAAACAAATAAAAACATAAATAAATTTATTTATCAAAATCAACCTCTGGCGGGTTAATAATTATAAATCTATCTTTAATATTAATCTCAGGGAAGGTTTTTTTTGTAAAGGCAAAAAGTTCTTTTTTGCCATCATTATAGGTTATTTCTAAAATATCATTAGATCCAAAATTTATAACATCAGAAATTACGCCAATATTTTCGTTGACAGAGCTTTTAACAGATAAATTTTTTAGATCTTCGTAATAATAAAAATTTTTATCTAAGTTTGGCAAATCTTTTCTTTTGATAAAAATTTCAAAATTTTTGAGTTTTTCAGCTTCTTCTCTAGTTTTGCTGTTATTGATTTCAGCGATTGCTAAATTTTTATGAACAGAGAGTATTTTTAGGCTAATTTTACCGCCATTTTTATCATAAAAATTTTTGAAATTTGAGAAATTTTCAGGCTTTTCAAGATATGAAAATATTTTCACCGCACCCCTTATTCCATGTGGGGAGGCAACCTTTCCAGCGATTATATATTTTTCATTTTCTTGGTTCATTTTTGATATTTTGAAAATTTTTTTAATTGTTATTTGAGCAAAGCGAGAAATCTGGATAATATATAATAATTTCTAGATATCTCGCTAAGCTCAATATGACTCTAAACTATATTAGAACAAATAAAAAAGCCCCGGAAGGGGCTTTATAAATTTTTTTTGCAATATAGGACAAAATTAAGCAGCTTGTTCAGCATTTTTTGCTTCTTCTTCAGCTTTTGCTTTAGCTTCTTCCTCAGCCTTTTTCTTAGCTTCAGCAGCTAAACGAGCTTGAGTTGCTTTAATAGAAACATCTCTACGCTTAAGAACTTTAGAAACTGGAGTAGTTTTTTTGCCTATCCCAGCTTTATTAAGAAGGATAGCAACTTTCTCAGATGGTTCAGCACCTGTATTAAGCCAATATTCAATTCTATCATTTTTAAGACTTAACCTGCTAGCATCATTTTTTTCAGCCATAGGGTTGAAATTGCCAACTTTTTCAATGAATTTTCCATCTCTTGCTGCTCTTTTATCAGCAACAACTAATCTGTAATAAGGCTTTTTCTTAGCACCAGCCCTTTGTAATCTAATTACGGTAGACATTTTATAATATATTTTAAGTTTAGAGGGGCTAATTAACTGAATTTGAAAGATTTGTCAAAGGATTAATCATATTGCAATAAAAAAATTGCATAAAATGGGTTTTCATATTGAATTATAAAGTATTTTTTACCAAATTTCAGCGTCGCCAAATATGTAATAAAAAATCCTGAGAATTATAAATAGGGTAATTAAAATCGCAAATACGAACATCAGCAGATATTCTATTGGTGTATCAATTAATTGTTCAACACAACCTATTATACCAGTTGAGCAAGCATCTGATAATTCAGATAAAATTTCAGAGTTTTCGATTGAAAAGAAATCCTCAATTTCATATTGAACATCTTCCAGCCAACTCAAAAAATCTTCGTAATATTCTGTGATAGTATCTAACATAGATGATTTTAATTATGTTTATCAACAAACATAGCGTAAAAAAATAAAAAAACTAAATAGGCAATTCCAAAAAGAGTTAATCCAATAACAATTTGCATCGGGAATGATTGAATCTCAAAAAAATGCACAAAGCTATCCCAGTCATGAACTTTTTTAAGTTGATTATAAAATATAACTACTAAATTGTTTTCCATAATTTCATTTTATAATTTTTTATCTAAAACTCTAATTTCTTTTTTGTTTATAGTGATTTTA
>JANRLM010000123.1 GCA_033762595.1 Rickettsiales bacterium | reverse complement strand
TATGGATATATCTAAAATTACAGCCGGTAAAAACCCACCTTTTGATGTAAATGTGGTGATTGAAGTTCCTGCTAATTCTCAGCCAGTAAAATATGAATTTGATAAAGATTCTGGCTTTATCACCGTTGATAGGTTTCTCTCAACGCCAATGTTTTATCCGTGCAATTATGGTTTTATTCCAAACACACTTTCAGGCGACGGCGACCCTGTTGATGTTTTAGTGGTTTCACCTTATCAGTTAGTTCCGGGTTGCGTTATTAGGTGTAGGCCAATTGGTGTTCTTAAAATGGAAGATGAAAAAGGTGAAGATGAAAAAATCATCGCAGTTCCACACAATAAACTAACTGGAATGTATGATGATATTGCCTCTTACCAAGATTTACCAGAAACTTTAGTTAATCAAATCAAGCATTTCTTTGAGAGATATAAAGATCTTGAAAAAGGTAAATTTGTTAAAGTTACAGGTTTTGAAGGCAAAGATAAAGCCGAAGAAATGATCTCAAACGGAGTTAAAAGGGTTGCGGCCTAAGCGGTGATTAAAAGTGACTCCCAAGAAAAAGAAAAAATTATATATAAATCTTCTCAAATTATTTTTGAGTTCACTTTTGATTTACTTTGTTGTTACTAAACTTGATTTTAATAAACTAGAAAAGCTCCTCAGCAATATTGATTTTGCTTACATAGCAATTGCATTAATTAGCATTCTGATTGCTCAGATTTTCGGCGGTTATAGAATGCGTTATTATTATCAAGTTGCGGGAATGAATTTTAACGCCTTTTATGCGGTTTGTTTCTATTTCATTGGCACAATGTTTAATGTAGTTTTGCCCGGTGGCATTGGCGGAGATGGCTATAAAGCCTATTATTTTCAGAAGAAATTTCGCTTCCCTTGGCAGCAATCAATATTAGCAACGATTCGTGGTAGAGCCAGTGGGCTGTTTTTTCTGATATTATTTCTGCTCGTTTTCGCATATTTTTATCAAGGTCATATTAACTTTCCTTACATCAGAGAAATTATAATTTTAGGGCTTTTATTGATATTTCCAGCCTATTCATATTCCGCCAAAATTTTACTCAAAGAAAGCCTCAAAGTGCAATTAGGTGCTACCAGATTTTCCTTCATTGTTCAGCTATTTTATTTGGTTGCAATTCTTGCAATCCTTGAATCTTTTGGTGGGGAATCCGTAACCAGTTTGCTTGGCTATGTTGTTGTGTTTTTAATCGCAAATATAGTTGCAATTATCCCTATTTCTATTGGTGGGCTTGGCATTAGAGAGTTCACTTACATCACTTTCGCTGGTATTATGAACCTTGATAAGGATACTGGCGTTGCGGCATCATTCCTTTTTTATATCGCTTACAGCACTATTGCTTTAATTGGCTTTCTGCCTTATTTATTCATTGAAAAGCTAGATAATTTCCAGCTTAAATTCTTTGATTATCGCAAAGCTAATAACATCTTAGAAAAAGAGGAAGAAGAAAAAGATGAAAATTAATATCCCACAAAATATTCTTGATGAGCGGCCAGAAATTGAGCTGGAAGCACCAGATGATGAAACCAAAATTTTGCTTCATTCCTGCTGTGCACCTTGTAGTGGTGAGGTTATTGAGGCGATGGTTAAATCTGGGCTTGATTTAACTATCTATTTTTATAACCCAAATATTCACCCTTTGAAAGAATATGAAATCCGCAAGAATGAAAATAAAAGATACGCTGATAAGCTAGGGCTTGAATTTATTGACGCTGATTATGATGTTCAAAACTGGTTTTCCAAAGCTAAAGGTATGGAATATGAGCCAGAAAGGGGCAAAAGATGCACAATGTGCTTTGATATGCGATTTGTGAAATCCGCAGAATACGCAAAAGAAAACGGCTTTAAGGTATTCACCAGCTCGCTTGGTATTTCTCGCTGGAAAAATATGGAGCAGATAAATGATTGCGGTTTAAGGGCGGCCGATTTAATCGGTGATGTGAAATATTGGACATACAATTGGCGTAAAGATGGCGGTGGTGCTAGAATGTATGAGATTGCCAAAAGAGAAAATTTTTATAAGCAAGAATATTGCGGTTGCATTTATTCACTAAGAGATACAAATAATTGGCGAGAATCTCAAGGTAGAGAAAAAATAACTATCGGTGAACAATTTTATCAGCAAAAACTAGACGAGATTTGATGTTGATTATATTCATTCCGTCTCCCGTTTACGGGGGAGGGTTAGGGTGGGGGCAAAGATTTGCATAAATCAAACCTTTTTATAATGCCCCACTCTTAATCTCCCCCCGCAAGCAGGGGGAGAAATATAAGTAAAAATCAATAGAAAATATTACTAACTACTTATTACGCTAACCTACTAATAACAATGAAAAATATTCTTAAAATTTTTACTTTAATAATTTTATTTTTGACAGCTGGGAGCAATTTTTGCTACGCACAAAATGTTGGTGAAACCGCCCCAAATATCAAAGCAAAAGATATCACTGGTAAAGATTTCAACCTTGAGGAAAAGCGAGGAAATATAATAGTTTTAGAGTGGAATAACCCCACCTGCCCTTTTGTTAGAAAGCATTATGAGACAAACAATATTCAGAACCTTCAAAAAACCTACACAGAAAAAGGCGTGATTTGGATTACAATCAATTCATCTGCAGAAGGCAGAGAAGGTTTTTTCAAAAATGATATTGATGCAAAAGGCTGGTTTGAAGCCTCAAAGCTTTTCGCAACTCATTACATCAGGGATCAATTTGGTGAAATCGGCAGAGAATATAGAGCAACCACCACGCCACAATTTTATATTATCAATAAAAATGGTGAAATTGCTTACTCTGGTGCTGTGGATAATATACCATCTGCTAGTAAATCTGATGTAGAAAAGGCAGAAAATTATATCTCTAAAGCCCTAGATGAACTTCTTGCAGAAAAGGAAGTAACTAAAAAAATTACAAGCCCTTATGGCTGCTCAGTTAAATATTAGACCTTTCAAACCCTCGGATTCTGAAGCGATTTGGCAGATTTTTAGCGAAGTTATTAAATCAGGTGAAACCTATGTTTTCACCACAGAAACCACAAAAGAAGAAGCGATAGATTATTTCACCAGCCCCAAAAATAAATGTTTTATAGCCGAGTTTGATAATAAAATTGCCGGCTTCTATGCAATTCGCAAAAATAGAGTTGGTTTGGGGGATCACATAGGTAATGCAAGCTACATGATATCCCCTTATTTCCAAGGCAAAGGAATTGGCAAAGCCCTTGGGAAGCATTCTATAGAGCAAGCCAAAAAAGATGGCTTTTCAGCGATGCAATTTAATTTTGTTGTTTCAACTAATTTGCCTGCTGTAAATCTCTGGAAATCGCTTGGATTCAATATAATTGGCACAATTCCAAAAGCCTTCAGACATTCAAAACTTGGTCTTGTTGATGCTTATATTATGCATTTAGCTTTTTAAGTTAACTCCCAATCCCTAGAATATTTCTTTTCTCATCATTAGTGAGGAAATCAGATTGGTTCAACCTATTCCACAAAGTTTCCCTTCTTGGCATAAGGGCTGGGATATTTTCAATATCCAATTTTAATGTCAAATTTTCTAGGTTAAACATCGGCAATAACCAATGATTCATTGCTTGGCAATATTCTTCCGCAAGGGGGAGAATTGTTTGCTCCCAAAATTCTAATCTCGCCTCTGCTAAATTGCTATAAGTGTTATCCCCCGGAATTCCAAGTAATTGCGG
>JANRLM010000122.1 GCA_033762595.1 Rickettsiales bacterium | reverse complement strand
ATTTTATTTTTTCCAATCTCATTTTGAATTTTAGTAAATTCATCAATCATAGTTTTAGAGGTATTTTCAGTAAAACTTGAAATTCTTACATAGCCAACATCGCCGTAAACCTTGCTCTTGACAGATCTAACCTTTATAATATCTCTGATAATTTTAAGCTCTAAAGGCTTTTTTTCACCTTCTCTAACAATTTTCAAATCAATACTAGTTTTTGGTTTGCCACGCATTTTTTTAACTGCTTCACTGATTGTCATACCATAAACTGCTTGCCCGTTGATATGACTAATGTAATCACCAGCTTTGATGCCAGCTTTGAACGCAGGAGTATCATCAATAGGTGCAACAACATAAACAAGGCCATTTTTCATAGTAACTTCAATGCCAAGACCACCGAATTGCCCTTTAGTTTGCTCTTTCATTTCCTTGAAATCCTCAGAATTCATAAAGCTAGAATGAGGATCAAGACTCGTTAACATTCCATTAATTGAAGCCTCAATAATTTTTTTATCAGAAACTTCTTCAACATAATCTTTGCGAACTTTTTCAAAAACATCACCGAAAAGCTCAAGGAGCTTGAGGGTTTCTTCACGAGAGAGTTTTTCAACAGGCTCTTTTTTTTCAGAATTTTCTTCCGCGAATGAGTTTAAGTAGATTGGAGAAGTGAGGATTTGCAAGGCAGAAACAAGACAAAATATCGCAAAAAGTTTTTTCATATTTTCAAAAATATCTAATTTATTTTATGAAAATATATAGATTAAATTTTAATTATCAAATTTAATGTAATTAATGATGGTTATATTGAAATTTTGTTGTTTTTCCAATTTAGTGTCATCCCGCATTTATTGCGAGGTTAATTGAAAAACAAGATTAAAACTTAAGTGTAGAAACGCTTTCAACCATTAACACCGCATTTATTGCGGGGTGACAATTGGTGTTTATTAAGTGCAAATACTAAAAAATCTCTATGCAACTTTTTGTGTTTGGTTGCTACAATCGGTTTCTTTATATTCATTCAATTCTTCTTGCTTAAGTCCTAGTTTTGCAAGCATTTCAATATCTTCATTTTTAGAAGGGTTTGGTGTAGTGAGAAGTTTTTCACCATAGAAAAATGAATTTGCGCCAGCCATTAAACATAAGGCTTGCTTTTCCTCTGTCATTTCCTCTCTGCCTGCTGAAAGCCTAACATAAGAAGCCGGCATTATAATTCTTGCAACTGCAATAATCCGAACAAATTCTATGAAATCCACTTCATCATTTTTATCAAGTGGTGTGCCTTCAACTTTCACCAACATATTAATTGGCACAGAGGTAGGTTGTTCAGGAAGATTTGCAAGTGTAACAAGCATTTTTAAGCGATCATCAATTGTTTCACCCATTCCAACAATGCCACCGCAACAAGTTTTCATTCCAGCTTTACGAACATTTTCAAGCGTTTCTAACCTATCTTGAAAAGTTCTAGTAGTGATAATTTTTGAATAAAATTCTTCTGAAGTATCAATATTGTGATTATAATAATCAAGCCCTGCATCAGCGAGTTTATTTGCTTGATTTTCAGTTAGCATTCCGAGTGTCATACAGGTCTCAAGGCCAAGAGATTTAACACCTTTTATTACTTCTTGTAATTCTGGAATGTGCCTATCTTTTGGGTTTCGCCAAGCTGCACCCATACAAAAACGGCTTGCACCAGCTTCTTTAGCCTTTTTTGCAGAGTTTAGAATTTCATCAATATCAATAAGTTTGCTTGCTTCCAAACCAGTGTTATATCTTGATGATTGTGGGCAGTAAGCACAATCTTCAGGGCAACCGCCAGTTTTAATGCTGAGCAGAGTTGAAAGCTGAACTTTATGCGGATCAAAATATTGCCTCAAAGCCTGTTGTGCAGAGAAAATAAGATCATTCAATGGTTGGTTATAAAGATTTTTAACTTCCTCAAAACTCCAATTATTTCTTATTTCAATTTTATTGAGCATTAGAAAAATATTAAATTCAATGCCTTATAGCAATAAGTAACTATAAAGTAAAGTCGCAACAAAAATTTGTTAGAATTGTATTTTGCAAACTAGAACCCTTGATATTTCTCTAGATAATTCTAAAACTACTAATAAATTTTGCTGAATATGAAAAAAGAAATACAAATCGCTAGGGAAGTTATTGAAAGGGAAATTGAAGGTTTGAAAGCGTTAGAAGATGCTTT
>JANRLM010000121.1 GCA_033762595.1 Rickettsiales bacterium | reverse complement strand
AAGGGGGATTATAAATAAACTTAAAGAAAGGTTTCCAAATATAATAGGGCCTGAAACTAAGGATATTTGCTATGCAACGCAAAATCGGCAAGATGCAGTTTCAATGCTTGCACCACAAGTTGATGTTATGCTGGTGGTGGGGGCAAAAAATAGCTCAAACTCAAATAGGTTGCGGGATTTGGGGGAGGAGCTAGGAACAAATTCTTACTTGATTGACGATGCCAATTCTCTCAATTTTGAGTGGCTAGATAACGCCAATAAAATTGGCTTAACGGCAGGGGCTTCCGCCCCTGAAGTGCTGGTTGATGGCGTGATTAATGCTATTAAAAATAAATATAAAAATGTAACAACTTCAACAATGGAGGGGATTATTGAAAATGTAAATTTTAGATTGCCTAAGGAATTAAGGGGATAAATCAAGCATGAGGATCTGTGTGAATTGTAACTTCGCAATCTTCAAACTCGGTTTTAAGTTTTTTCTCAAGTTCATCAGCAATATTGTGAGCTTCAAGAAAACTTAATTTATCTGATATATCAATATCAACTAAAATTATTAGTTTTCTGCCCATATATCTAGTCTTGAGGTTGTGAAAGCCAATGATTTTTGAATTTAAGTGAATGATAGATTTTATTTTTTCTAATATTTCTTCGTTTGCTTCTTTTCCCATAATATTATCAAATGATCTTTTGGCAATTTTAGTTGAGCCAAGTAACATATAAGCGGAGATAAAAATAGCGGCGGAAATATCAAAATAATATCCAGCTTCACCAATAAAAATAAGGGAGGAAATAACTAAAATATTAGTAAAAAAATCTGAAACATAATGTAGGGAATCTGATTCTATAATCTGTGATTTTGTTCGCTTAAAAGTGTATTTATAAAGCCCAACAACAGATAAATTAATTAAAGTTGAAACTAAAATCACCCAAATTCCAAGGGTGTTATTTATTATCTCAGAAGGGTAAAAAATTCTGTTAATAGATTCATATCCAATAAAAATTGCGATAGAAAAAATAAATACAGATTGTGCAAAGCCAATTATGTCTTCAATTCCAGTGTGTCCAAATTTATGATCTTCATCAGCTGGTTTTTGGGCATATTTAATTGCAATTAAGTTAAGAATTGAAACTAAAATATCTAAGGAGGAATCAAATAAACTAGTTAAAATAGCTAAAGAATTTGTTTGCACCCAACCAATTAATTTTAATGCGAGAATGATGAAAACCGCACCAACTGCATAATTTCCAGCAAATTTTTCTAAAGATTTATTACTAAGTTTTGCGAGCATAAATTTTACAAATGTTCCTGTATAAAATATTTTTCACTTTGCATTTCTATTAAGCGAGAAATTGTTCTTTCAAACTCAAAACTTCCCTCACCTTCATTATAAATTTCATTTGGTGGGCAAGTGGCAGAAATTATCAGTTTGGTTTTCTGTTCATAAAGTGCATCAATAAGTTTTATAAAACGCAAAGCAAGGTTATAATCATCTTTTTTAAGCCAAGGAATATTTTTTATTATTATTGTTGAAAAAGTTTTTGCTATTTCAATATAATCTTCTGCTCCTAAATTTTTATCGCATAAATCTCTAAAATCAAATTCCGCAACATCGCCTGAAGTCTTTGGGATTTCAATTTTTCGGCCTTTAACTTCAATAATAGATTTATGTGAATTATGGCTTCCCGTTAATTCAAAAAACGCATTTTCAATGAATTTATCAGCGTCTTTTCCAAGTGGGAAAAAGTAAGTTTGACTTAGATTTTTTATGTGCTGTAAGCGATAATCTGTAATGCTCTCTATTTCAAAAATCTCCATCCTTTGTTTGAATAAATCTATAAAAGGAAGAAATCTATCCC
>JANRLM010000120.1 GCA_033762595.1 Rickettsiales bacterium | reverse complement strand
GATTAAAGCACCTTGATGAAGTAGGTATCGTTCACGTTGGAGCTCAAGTACATCCAGGTGATATACTTGTCGGTAAGGTGACTCCTAAGAGTGAATCACCAATGACACCTGAAGAGAAATTGCTTAGAGCGATCTTTGGGGAAAAAGCCGCGGATGTCCGTGATTCCTCGCTTCGTGTACCTCCAAGTGTCAATGGTACGGTGGTTGAAGTGCGTATCTTTTCAAGACGAGGCGTTGAGAAAGATGAGAGAGCATATTCGATTGAGCGTCAGGAAATTGATCGTTTATCTAAGGATCGTGATGATGAGCTTGCAATAGTTGAGAACTTTACGTACGAGAGATTGCGTTCATTGCTCATTGGGCAAACTGCGAGTGCAGGTCCAAGAGGATATAAAGCGAATACTAAAATAGCTGCTGAAGATTTGTCAAGCTACAGCAAAGGTCAATATTGGCAATTTACTATAGATAATAGTAATGTCCAATCAGAGATCGAATTTCTGAAACGACAGCTTGATGAAAAAACCAAAGAAATCACAAGGAAGTTTAATGATAAGATCGAGAAGCTAAAAGGCGGTGACGATCTTCCTCAAGGTGCTTTGAAAGTGGTTAAGGTTTTCGTTGCGATGAAACATAAGCTTCAATCTGGTGACAAAATGGCTGGAAGACACGGAAATAAAGGTGTGATTTCTCGAATCCTCCCAGTTGAAGATATGCCATATTTAGAAGATGGTACGCCTGTTGATATAGTGCTAAATCCTCTTGGTGTTCCGTCTCGAATGAATATTGGACAGATCCTTGAGACACATTTAGGCTTTGCTTCGCATAATTTGGCGAAACAAGTTGCTAAAATGGTGGATGAATACCAAAATGACAATAAACAAGCGTTGAAGGATCTACGTGCCTTTTTAGGTAAAGTATATGACAAAAAGGATTATCTTGAAAACATTAAAAAGATGAGCGATCAGGAAGTGGTTGAGTTTTCACGTTCTGTTTGTGAACATGGTTTGCCGTTTTCGACTCCTGTATTTGATGGAGCGAAAATTGAACAAATCACATCATTGTTAGAGCTTGCAGGTCTTGATCCATCAGGACAAGTGGTATTGCGTGATGGCAGAACAGGTGAGCCATTTGATCGTAAGGTAACTGTTGGCTATAACTATATGCTTAAACTTCATCATTTGGTCGATGACAAAATACATGCTCGTTCTATTGGTCCATATAGTCTTGTTACTCAGCAACCCTTAGGTGGTAAGTCTCACATGGGCGGTCAAAGACTTGGAGAGATGGAATGTTGGGCATTGCAAGCATATGGCGCTGCTTACACACTTCAAGAGTTACTTACGGTTAAATCTGATGATGTGGTTGGCAGAACTAAAATATACGAATCAATCGTTAAAGGTAATCATAGTTTTGAATCTGGCGTGCCGGAATCATTCAATGTTATGGTTAAAGAATTAAGGTCTCTATGTTTGAATGTTGAACTCAAACAAAAAGATGAAGATAAAGAGGCTGCGTAATAAGGTAAAACCTTAAAAAGTTGGGTGATTAGCAATTTTTATACTCCCCCCAAATGTATGAAAGCTAGTCACCCTTAAAAAATAATTTAGAACTGGGAAAACACTATTGGAGAAATTTATGCGTGATGAAATGATGAGTTTATTCGGTTATGGCAAGAAGTCTCAAGATTTTGATGAGCTTAGAATATCAATTGCCAGCCCTGAGAAAATTCGCTCTTGGTCATATGGTGAAGTGAAAAAACCTGAAACAATCAACTATAGAACTTTTAAGCCTGAGAAAGATGGCTTATTTTGTGCAAAAATCTTCGGGCCTATCAGAGATTATGAGTGCCTTTGCGGTAAATATAAAAGAATGAAATATCGTGGTATCGTATGTGAAAAATGCGGTGTTGAAGTTACTACTTCAAAAGTTCGTCGTGAAAGAATGGGGCATATTGAGCTTGCAAGCCCTGTTGTGCATATTTGGTTCTTAAAATCATTGCCTTCAAGAATTGGTTTATTACTAGATATGGCTTTGAAGGATTTGGAAAAAATCCTTTATTTCGAATCATTTGTAGTTACTGAAGCCGGCTTAACGCCTTTCACTAAAGGGCAACTTCTTAATGAGGAGCAATATTATAAAGCGCAAGATGAATTTGGTGAAAACTCTTTCACTGCAATGATTGGTGCTGAGGCTGTTCACTATTTACTTAGAAACCTTGATTTAGAAGAGCTAAGAAGGGAGCTTCGCCTTGAAATGTCTGATAATAAGTCGGAAATCAAACATAAAAAAATTGTTAAGAGGTTAAAACTTGTTGAGAGCTTCCTTGATTCTGCAAACAAACCAGAATGGATGGTGATGGAAGTGCTTCCTGTTATCCCACCTGATTTACGCCCACTTGTTCCGCTAGATGGTGGCAGGTTTGCAACCTCTGATTTGAATGATTTATATCGTAGGGTTATCAATAGAAATAATCGTTTAAGAAGATTAATTGAGCTTAACGCACCTGATATTATCATCAGAAATGAAAAAAGAATGCTTCAAGAATCAGTTGATGCACTATTTGATAATGGCAGAAGGGGTAGGGTGATTAAAGATGCGAATAAACGCCCATTCAAATCGCTTTCTGATATGTTGAAAGGTAAGCAAGGTCGCTTCCGTCAAAACTTACTTGGTAAGCGTGTTGACTATTCTGGCCGTTCGGTAATTGTTGTGGGTCCTGAGCTTAAACTTCACCAATGTGGTATTCCTAAAAAGATGGCTTTAGAATTATTTAAGCCGTTTATCTATGCTAAGCTTGAAATGTATGGGCACGCTGCAACTATCAAAGTTGCTAAGAAAATGGTTGAGGCAGAACGACCAGAAGTTTGGGATATTTTAGATGAAGTTATTAAAGAACACCCAGTTCTTCTAAACCGCGCGCCAACCCTACATAGACTTGGTATTCAAGCGTTTGAACCGATTTTGATTGAAGGCAAAGCAATCCGTTTGCACCCGCTAGTTTGTACTGCTTTCAACGCTGACTTTGACGGCGACCAAATGGCAGTTCACGTTCCACTTTCTATTGAAGCTCAGCTAGAAGCTCGTATTTTAATGATGTCTTCAAACAATGTTCTTTCACCTGCAAACGGCAAGCCGGTTATTGTTCCAACTCAAGATATAGTGCTTGGTTTATATTATCTTTCATTGCAGTTTGATGGTGAGATTGGAGAAAACTCAATCTTCCGCAATATCGGTGAAATTGAGCACGCTCTTGATGCAAAAGCGGTTTCAATGCATGCGAAAATCAAAACTCGCTTTGAAACTATCAATGAAGATGGTGAGAAGGTAGTTAAAGTTGTTGAAACCACCCCTGGTAGAGCTTTAATTGGTGATTTATTACCAAGACATGAAAAAGTTTCTTTTGAATTAATTAATAAAATTCTTACTAAAAAAGAATGTTCAAAAATCATTGATGAAATTTATCGTCATTGTGGGCCAAAAGCAACGGTGATATTCGCTGATAAATTAATGCAATTAGGTTTCAAACACGCTTGTAAAGCTGGTATTTCAATTGGTATGGATGATATGATTGTTCCACCAAGTAAAGAAGAATTAATTGCAAAAACTGAGAAGCAAGTTCTTGAGTTTGAAAAGCAATATTCTGAAGGCTTAATAACTCGTAAAGAGAAATACAATAAAGTGGTTGATGCTTGGTCGCATTGTACTGATCAAGTTGCAAATGAGATGATGAGATATGTGAGTGGTAAAGCTAAAATCGGTAATGATAACAAAAAAACTGGTATGGCCTCTATTAACTCAATCTTTATGATGGCGGATTCTGGTGCAAGGGGTTCTGCAGCTCAGATTAAGCAGCTTGCTGGTATGCGTGGTTTGATGGCTAAACCATCAGGTGAGATTATTGAAAAACCAATCATTTCAAACTTCAAAGAAGGTTTGAATGTGTTTGAATATTTTAACTCAACTCACGGAGCAAGGAAAGGTTTAGCTGATACTGCACTTAAAACTGCAAACTCTGGTTACTTAACTCGTCGTTTAGTAGATGTTGCTCAAGATGTAATTATCGTAGAACATGATTGCGGAACTGATGATGGGCTTATCCAAAGAGCTGAAATTGATAGCGGAAATGTTATCGTGCCTCTTGCAGATAAAATTATCGGCAGAACTTCAGCTAATGATGTTAGAAATCCAGTTACTAATGAATTGCTAGTTGCTAAAGGTGAATTAATTGACGAAGCAAAAGCCTATAAAATTGATGCTGCTGGCGTTGATGCGGTTAAAGTTCGTTCAGTTATTACTTGTAAAACTGAAAACGGAGCTTGTGCGAAATGTTACGGCAGAGATTTAGCTTCTGGTCATTTAGTTAATGTTGGTGAGGCTATTGGTGTTGTGGCGGCTCAATCAATCGGTGAACCTGGAACTCAGCTTACAATGAGAACATTCCACATTGGTGGTGCGGCAACTTCTAGTGCTGAGCAATCTGGTGTTGAATCTCCAATTGATGGAACTATCAAGATTGAAAACAGGAATATAGTTGTTGACTCGCAAGGTAAAAATGTTGTTCTAAGCCGTGCATGTGAAATTATCGTTCTTGATGAAAAGGGCAGGGAGCGTTTCAGGAATAAACTTCCATATGGTGCTAGAATGACCGTTGATGAAGGCTCAAAAGTTAAGGCTGGACAAAAACTAGCTGAGTGGGATCCATATACAATTCCAATCATTACTGAGAAATCTGGTCATATCGTTTATAGAGATTTAGTTGAAGGTATTTCACTTAGAAAAGTTGTTGATGAAACAACGGGTCTTACTTCAAAGGTGGTTTCTGATTGGAAAGTTGCAAAAGGTGGTTCTGCACTTCGCCCAAGAATTACTTTAAGGGACGCTGATGAAAATGTAGTTTGCCTTTCTAATGGTTTAGAGGCTCGCTATTTCTTGCCGATTGATGCAGTTCTTTCTGTTGAAGATGGTCAGGAAGTTCACGCAGGTGATGTTGTGGCTCGTATTCCAAAAGAATCTTCTAAAACGAAAGATATTACTGGTGGTTTACCTAGAGTTGCTGAATTATTTGAAGCTCGTAAGCCAAAAGATCACTCAATCATTGCTGAAATTGATGGTTATATTCAATTTGGTAAAGATTATAAATCTAAAACTCGTATTTCTATCGTTCCAAAAAGTGCTGATGTTGAACCAATTGAATATATCATTCCAAAAGGTAAGCACCTTCTGGTAAATGAAGGCGATCAAGTTCAGAAGGGTGATTTATTAATGGATGGAACTCCAGTTCCGCACGACATCTTACGCATTATGGGTGTTGAGGCTCTCGCTTCATACCTAATCAATGAAGTGCAGAAAGTTTATAGGCTTCAAGGTGTTGGTATAAATGATAAACACATTGAAATTATTGCTTCAAGAATGTTACAGAAAGTTGAAGTTACTGAGCAAGGCGAAAGCACTTATTTAGTAGGTGAAGAAGTGGACAAGGAAGAATTTGAAAAAGCTAACAACAAGCTAATTTCAGAAGGCTTAAAACCTGCTAAAGCTATACCAGTTCTTCAAGGAATTACAAAAGCATCACTTCACACTAACAGCTTTATTTCAGCAGCTTCCTTCCAAGAGACAACTCGTGTGCTTACAGAAGCATCAGTTGCGGGCAGGGTTGACAATTTAAGAGGCTTAAAAGAAAATGTGATTGTTGGTCGCTTAATCCCGGCGGGAACAGGTGCATATTATCGCAAGGCTAAAAAAGAAGCTCAAAAACTTGATAATGATGTTATCAAGGAAAGAGAACTTAAACGCCAGCAATATGAAGCTGAAAACCCAGTTACAGAAGAACAACCAGCTACTGAAACTAAGAAAAAAGGTGCTAGGTAGTATTACGAGTAACTAGAAACTTAAAGCCAAATAGAAAAGTCATAATGCCCTTTCCCTCTGGGAAAGGGTATTATGATGGGTAAATAGATATAATTACTTATTTATGAGCATTATAGATCAAGATGGAAAAAAAGTTAGTGATTCATTAGGGGGTGAATTTTTGCTGGATCTAACTATTCAACATTATAATTTAACTGAACAAGTTCAAGCTATACCTGTTAATGTGACAGTAATGCCCCTTAGAGACAATACCACTATCTCAGGAAATTATAATATTGCTGGATACGAAGTAGATCCTCAATTAGCTTCATTAACTACAGTTGTTCCAGCAGGATTTGGTGAAGCAACAAAAAAATTATCACATTAATCAATAACTACTTCAACTCTTTCTTTAAGATTTTACCCACTGGGGATTTTGGTAAAGAAGAGCGGAATTCAACCTCTTTAGGCACTTCGTGCTTTGCTAGATGCGTTTTGCAATAATTTATAAAATCATCTTTTTCCGCTTTATAATTTGGCTTTAGAACAATCACAGCCTTAACTTTCTGCCCACTATAATCATCTGGAATGCCAATAACTGCACACTCTAAAACCGCTGGGTGTTGATATAATGCCTCCTCCACTTGGCGTGGGTAAACCTTAAAGCCTCCGCAAATAATCATTTCCTTAAGCCTATCTGTTATGAAAACATAACCATCTTCATCAATTTTTGCAATGTCGCCAGTTCGTAAAATACCATTTACAATTACTTCATCAGTGGCAGATTGGCGTTTGTAATAGCCTTTCATCACTTGCGGGCCTTTTATGCATAATTCGCCAATTTCATTTATTCCTAAGAATTTTCCTCTATTTTCAATATCTTCTATAAGAATTTCAGTTTGTGGAAGTGGTAAGCCGATTGAGCCTTCTTTGTTTAAGCCTTCCACGGGGTTGCAACTCGCTACTGGTGATGATTCCGTGAGGCCATAGCCCTCAACAAGTTTACAACCAGAAATTTCTTCAAATTTTCTTTTGATTTCAAGTGGCAATGGCCCGCCGCCAGAAATACAAACTTTTAGGCTTTTAAGATTATATTTTGGCGTATCTTTATAATTATTTATTGCATTATACATCGTCGCCACACCCGGCATTGCAGTTGGCTTTTTGTTGTGAATATCCTTCAAAACTTGCTTAATATCAAAGCGAGGGTGCAAGATTAATTTATAGGCTGATAGCACACCAAAATTCATTGCGGTTGTCATCGCAAACACATGGAAAAGTGGCAGAATAGTTAGCACTGAGCCTTCGCCTTCAGGAATTGTTGCCCCCCAAATTTTACTCTGCACTGAATTAATATAAACATTTTTGTGAGTTAATTCCGCACCTTTAGGTGTGCCTGTTGTGCCACCAGTATATTGAATAATTGCTGTTTCATCTATATTCACAGGTGCATTATAGTTTTCTTTTGCATCAAAACCTAGTTTAAGAATTTCATTCCACTCAATTTGAGTTTTATTATCAAATTCAGTTTTTGCTAAATCTTTTGACTTAAAAATCTTGAATAGAAAATTTTTAGGAAAAGGCAGATATTCTGTAAAATCTGCAACTATAATTTGCTTTAATTTATTACTGGTTAGGTCAGTTTTTTGAAGTAATGCTTTAGCTTTGGGATAAAGCAAATTAAGGTTTAGCGTTATAATGGTTGAAGTATCTGAGTCATCTATTTGATATGCAAGTTCTTTTTCTGAGTATAGAGGGCTATAATTTACCACAATATGCCCAGCTTTTAATATCGCATAATAAGCAATTACAAACTGCGGACAATTTGGCATATAAATACCAATTTTTAGCTGTTGATTTGAACTATTATTTACTTTAGATTGCTGAATTAATCTATTGATACCTAATGCAAATTTATCAGTCAGTTCACCTAATTCTTTATATGAGATAATTGTTCCAAAGAAATCTATCGCAGGCTTTTCTGGAAAATTTTTAACTGCATAATTTAGAATTTCATAAATTGGTTTTGGCTCAATATTCTCAAACCAATTTATATTTTTAGGGTAATGTTTTAGAAAATTATCATTAATAGGTTGCATAATTAAAAAATTAATTTGTAAGAAAATCTAAACAAATTTAATTCCAAAACTCTATACTTTATTGATAAAATAAGATAGAATGCCAAAAAATAATCTTTGAAAGTGTTATGACAACAATGATAATTGAAATTTATGATGCACTAAAAGATGCAGGTGCTTCAGAAGATAAGTCAAGAAAGGCTGCAGAAGCAATAGCTGACTATGATAATCGTTTTAATAAAATAGAGACTGAACTTCTTATCATAAAATGGATGTTAGGCACTGTTTTAGCTGGTGTTATGGCACTGGTATTAAAGAATTTTTTCTAAGTGTCTTCAAAAATTAAACTTGGCGTAAATATTGATCACATCGCAACCTTGCGAAATGCTAGGGGCGAGATGCATCCAAGCATTCTTAGAGGTGCGGAAACCGCTATGCGTGCAGGTGCTGATGGCATTACAATTCATTTAAGAGAAGATAGAAGGCACATTAAAGATAAAGATGTCTTTGAAATAAAAGAGAAAATTCCTCTGCCATTAAATTTTGAGTGTGCTGCAACTGATGAAATGCTTGAAATTTCATTGAAGGTAGTTCCAAATTCTTGTTGTTTAGTTCCAGAGAAACGGGAGGAATTAACAACTGAAGGCGGTTTAGATGTTATAAAAAATTTTGAATTGCTTAAAAATTTTTCTCGGGAGATTACAAAAAAAAATATTCTTCCTTCATTTTTTATAGATGCAGACTTAGGGCAGTTGAGGGCTTCAAAAGAAGCAGGTGCAAAGATTGTAGAATTTCACACTGGTAAATTTTGTAGGCTGATTGATGAGATTAAATCATCTCCCCACAAGCAGGATAAGGAGTTAGCCGAAGAAATAAATTCAGAATTTGAGAAATTCAGAATTGCTAGTTTGGATGCTGAAAAACTTGGTATAATCTGCCACGCAGGGCACGGGCTTAATTATAATTCTATACCTGAAATTATTAAAATCCCTCAGATTATAGAGCTTAACATAGGGCATTTTATAATCGGTGAGGCAATTTTTGAAGGCCTGCCAAATGTTATAAAAAAGATAAAAGGAATGCTCGGCTAGATATGATAACAGGAATTGGCACAGATATAATTTCCATCTCAAGAATAGAAGATGCATTCAAAAAATTTGGAGATAAATTCGCTGAAAGAATTTTATCAGATGAAGAATTGGAAATTTTTATCAAACGAAAAAACGAAAAAAACAATCAACAAATCAACTATCTAGCCAAAAGATTTGCCGGCAAGGAAGCCATTTCTAAAGCAATTGGCACTGGCATTGGCGGTGATATTTCATTCAAAGATATTTCAATTTTGAATGATGAAAAAGGAAAACCTTTCGTTAAAATTTCTGCTGGTTGCAACCTAGCAAAATTTTTACAAAATAAAAAAATATTTATCTCGCTTAGTGATGATGTATTGAATAAAAATAAAGTTTCATTAGGCTTAGTTTCAGCATTTGTAATTTTAGAACATTTATGACAGATAATTACAAAATCAAAAAAAAAGAAAATCCATACTATAATCTTTCTAAAGAAGCCTTTGCTGAAAAAGCAGACTACACAAAGCTTTTTTTAGAATCTTGCAAAAAAGTATTAAGTTATGAAATCACATTAAATATTAAAAATGGTTTAGTTAATAAGGAGCCAGTCAAAGTTTTATTTAAAAAAATTAATGATATAAATTCTGCAAATAAATTAAACTCAAAAGCATCTTATTCAGAATACAATTGGAGTCAATTAGACAAATATTTAAATAATATTTGGAAGTTCAGAGATGATGTCTCGTTAATATTTTCTTATGCAGATAAAAATAGACAAGCTTTCGAAAAAGATGTTTTGGAATTTTTAGATTTCTATAGAAATGGCAAAACTATATATGAATTCCAAGAAAGGAAACTTTTTGATGAGAGTTTATCATATTCCCTTGCAAATAGTGTTATAAAAAATGACAGAGGGTTAAACTAGCTATTCTTCTTTTTAATATCATCAAAAACGGTGAGGGCTTGGGCTACAAAAGAACCAATATCTGCAGAATTGCTCGGGATTATTAAAGTATTGGATTGTTTTGCTAGATTTGAAAAAGCCTCAATGTATTTTTCAGCAAGCTTCAAAGAAACTGCATCTTTTCCGCCAGTTTTTTGAATAGTATTTGCAACAATTTCAATACCTTTTGCAGTTGCTTCGGCAACATTAAGAATCGCCTGAGCTTCACCTTCTGCCTTATTAATTTGTTCAGTTCTATGTGCTTCTGAGGCTAGAACTTGCTCCGCCTTTTTACCTTCTGCAATATTAATTTTAGATTGTCTATTACCTTCAGATTCTAGGATTAAAGCCCTTTTGGTTCTTTCTGCGGTAACTTGTTGCTCCATTGATTTTAGGATAGATTCCGGCGGGTTGATATCCTTAATTTCATATCGCATACATTGAATGCCCCAAGTTGAAGAAGCCTCATTCAAAGCGTTAACAATGCCAATATTTAGGGTTTCGCGTTCTTCAAAAGTTTTATCAAGCACTAGCTTGCCAATTTCTGATCTCATTGTGGTTTGTGCAAGCTGGATAAGTGCCAGATATGGGTCAGCTACGCCATAAGATGCTAGTTTTGGATCAATAATTTTAACATATAATACGCCATCAATTTCAAGGTTTACATTATCTTTTGTGATTGCTTTTTGAGAGCGAACATCAATAGATTGCTCTTTATAAGTGTGTTTATAGGCAACCCTATCAATAAATGGAATTATTAGCGTTAAGCCAGCATCAAGTGTGCGAGAGAACTTGCCGAGCCTCTCAACAACCCAAGCCTGCTGTTGCGGAACAATTTTAACGCCTTTGAATAAAACGATAATTGCGAAAAGTAATATTGCTATAGCAACTGCTGAAATCTCTATTTGCATACATTTTTTTAGTTAAGTTAATTTTTGGGCTCGGTGGTATCAATTATAAGAATGCCATTTTTATTTTCAATCACCCAAACGCTTTCTTTATCGGCAATAAAACTTTGCGTTGAGTTTGGGTTAATTCTTGCACGCATTCTAGTGCCACTCCATCGAACATAACCAATTTTACCAATTTCAAGGCCGTTTTCATTATCTATGATTGCGTTAGTGCCTTTGAAAGAGTTATAATCAGTTGATTTTGCCTTGATGGATTTTATAAGCGGACGCCATAAAATAACCCACCACATTATTGTAAAAAAGAGAAAATAAGCTATATTTTCAAGAATATCTGTGGAATCTAAAAATTTGAAAGCAAGTAATGCCCCAAGCGTAATTGCCCCCAAGCCAGCAGTAATAAATCCAATCCCAGCGAAGGTAAAAACTTCAAGAACAATAAAAATTACGCCTATTATAAGCCAAATTGCAATCTGAGGATTTTCAAAATAATTTATCATAATTCTAATTTTTCTCCATTACTGGCTTTTTTGACATCACTTTGTTCAAAAGAAATTTTTTGATAAAGTGCAGGTGATATGTAAAGAGTATTATTGTCATCAGTAATGTAATGAAATTCTCTTGGAAAAGTTTTTTGATTTTCTGGAGATGCATCTATTTTTGTAGCGTTATACTTTGTCTCTAAAGATAAAACAAAAACATTCCTTTCTTCAGTTGAATCAAAACCCTTTTTATACATCAAAAATGTTTCAACCTTTTTATATTTAAGGTCTCCTCCTTGCTCATTTGTTAAATTATGCAATCCATAGTCATCTTCGGTAATTTCTTCAAAAAAATTTTTTAATTCAATTTTTTTAAAGCCTAAATAATTTTGCATATAACTTACTTTGCTGGCAATGGGGCAGGGCTATCAGAAAAATTTCTTAAATGAGCGATAAGATTTGCCAAGTCTTGTGGGTTTTTAACCCCTGCAAAAGCCATTTTAGTGCCTTTGGCGTAAGCTTGAGGTGCATTTATAAACGCCCATAATTCTTCATATCCCCATTTTTGAGATTTCATATCAAGTAATGTTTTTGAATATTGAAACCCTGCCGTTTCAGCTTTAGCTTTATTAACAATATTCCACAAATTAGGCCCAACTTTATTTGCTCCACCCTTTTCAAAAGAATGGCAAGCTACGCATTTTTTAGCAACATTAGCACCTGCTGTTGCATCAGCGGAAGCAATAAGAGCGAGCTTATCTATTTCTTCCGCTTTAGCTTCAGTAGCGTTTGCATCAGCAACAACGCCCTCAATTTTATAGCCCCTTTTTTCATCTGTCTCGGAGTGAGAATTTGAACCGTAGAGTATCTTTGAAGCGGTTCCCGAAAGCATAGCAAGAAGGCCAGCAAGTAATATTGATGCGATTATTTTATTTTTCTCTAAGTTCATAAATACTAAGTAGTTTTGTTTTATTTTTTCTTTTTAATACTATCCCATTTAACGGCTTTTTGTTTTTTAACTTTTTCCTCTAATCTATCAAGGAAAAAATCAACGCCTTTTTGCGAAATAGGTGCTGTAAAATCAGCCCTATGTGTGGTTATTAAGCTTACGCCCTCACCAATTACATCAAAAACTTTGAAGCTATTGCCTGCCCTTTTTACTTTATAATCAACGCTAACTTTACCATTTTTAGCCTTAACTGAGGTAATTGTAGTTTTAATGAGGAACTCACCTTGACCTAAATCAAGAGCGGTTAAAACATTCTGCCTTTCACCTTCATACTCCCTAAACCTAGGAATATAGGTGTATACAACATAATCACTATATAAATTTTGATAACGAGTTTTTTGCTCTTTTGTAAGAAGCCTATTGAATTTACCAATCGCAAAATTTGCCATATAGGTTGTATCTGCGTTTGCTCTAAATAATTCTATTAGTTTTTTTTGCTTTTCCTCATTGGAAATTTTTGCTTCTACAAGCTCTATTATTTTATTACCTAATTTATTTGCGTAATCTTTAGGATCTTTTGTCGCAATGATGTTTGAATATGCATATTGTGAAGTGAAGCAAATAATTGTGAAAACAAAAAATAATTTAAGAAGTTTCATATTTAATATAAAATTTTATTATTCTGCGGTATCCTCTATTTGTTTTTTGCGGTTTTGTAAATAGCCACTTTTATAACTTGAGTATAAATCAAAAGAATCTTCTTCTAAATTATCTGTAATATCTAGTAAGTTTTCTCTGATAGAAACGATCTCTGAGAAGTTGTAACTATAACTTGCTAAGGCTCTAGCAGCGTTGCTTGAAGCACCAACATATGTATCAGGTTCAAGCAAATTATCAAATATAAAGCCTCCAAAATCTCTTGAAGTTGAAGGGCCAAAGAGGGGTAGAACAATATAATTTCCTGCAGATAAGCCATATAAAGCTAATGTTTGGCTGAAATATTTATCTTTCTCATACAAACCAAAGCCTGCTGCGGCATCGTGAAAGCCAAGAACACCAAAGGTTAAATTGACATTTAGTCGCCAAAAGGCTGTTAATGCACCTGAAGCATCACCTTGTAAGATAGAGTTTACAAAGTTTCTAGGTTCTTGAGCATTGTTAAAGAAATCAGAAAATCTATTTCTAACCCATTCCGGAAATGTGCTTCTATAACCCCTTGCAACTGGAGCTAAAAAATAATCATCAAGTGCTTTATTGAAGGAGAAAATCGCACGATTATAAGATTCAAAATCATCATTATCTAAAGCGTAATCATAATCATCAGAAAGTTTTGAAGTGTCAACATTAACCATTCTAATAGATGGGTTATTAGATGCAGTTGAGTTTTTACTAACTAAAATTAATGTAATAAAAACAATTAAAAATAAGGGTTTGAAAAAATTACTCATAATATATATGTAGTTAGAAGTAGTAATATTTTTTTTGAAAAAAAGATGAGCCAAAATAATAAAAAATTAAACAAAATACTAGCAAGAATTGAAGATTTTCTTCATTTACCTGCCCCTGATGTGTCTTTTGAGTTCTTTCCGCCTAAATCTGATGAAGCAGAAAAGGCTTTGTGGGATACTATAAAAGAGCTTGAGCCACTTAAGCCGAAATTTGTCTCAGTAACTTATGGAGCAGGTGGGTCAACTCGTGAAAGAACCCACAATACGGTGGTTAGAATTAGGGAGGAAACTTCGCTTACGCCAGCACCACATTTAACTTGTGTTAAGGCATCAAAAGATGAAATCAAGCAAATTGCTGAGAATTATTTGAAGCACAATATCAATCACATCGTTGCTTTAAGGGGTGATCCGCCGGAAGGTTATGAGAATTATATTCCAAACCCAGAGGGATATTTATATTCAAGTGAGTTAGTTGCAGGGCTTAAGAAAATTGGAAATTTCGAAATTAGTGTTGCAGGATTTCCAGAAAAACACCCAGAATCAGCCTCTTTTGAAAAAGATATTGAATATCTAAAAGCTAAAGTTGATGCTGGTGCGAATAGGGTTATAACTCAATATTTTTTGAATCCAGAGTTTTATTTTTCTTATTTAGAAAGGGTTAGAAAAGCTGGTATTAATATTCCAATCGTGCCGGGAATTATAGTAATTTCAAACTTTAAGCAGTTTTTGAAGTTTTCTGAAATGTGTAAATCTTCCGTTCCAAAATGGCTGATAGATTTATTCGATGGGCTTGATGATACCCCGCAAACTAGGGATATGTTGGCTGTTTCAATAACTGGTGAAATATGCAGAATTCTAAGACAAGAGGGCGTTAACCAGTTCCATTTTTACACTCTAAATAGAGCTCACCAAACAAGAGCAATTTGTAGATTGATGGGAATAAAAGGATAATTATGCTTAGGCTTTTAATTCTATTTTTTATTATTTTATTTTCCGCAAATTCTTTTGCAATGGAGGGAAACTCGCAAAAAAAATATTTAGATGATTCTAAAAAATTAGAAAAATCTGAGTGCGGAAAAGCAATTGAGGAGTTCAAAAAATTCCAAGTTTTAGCTAAAAGATGTGATAGAGAAACTGATTGTATTGTTCTTGAAGGAAGGTGTCCACTTGGATGTAATTTTTATTTACATCGAATTTTTGAAGATATTTTTTTAGAAAAAGTTGAAAATGTTACTAATATTTGTGGTCAGGCGGTTTGTTCAAATAAATGCCCCAAATCAGATAAAAAGCCAATATGTAAAAATAAAAGATGCGTTGCTGGATAAATAAGTTTAGTCATCTTGTGCATAGCGAAAGATCTAGATTCTTCGCTTCGCTCAGAATGACATTATATCTATAGAAAATATTCCAAAAAAATGAATGAAATTATTTTCCTACAAAACTAAATTAAAAGAATTAGATTTGCTTGAAAAGCATAGAAAAGCTGAGAATTTTCCAGTTGCTTCATTTCTAATTCCAAAGAAAGCTAGAAAAGCAATTTGGGCCCTATATAAATTTGCCAGAATTGCTGATGAAATTGCTGATAATAAGAGTTTATCCTCTCAAAAAAAACTGGATAAGCTAAATAATTTCAAGAATATTTTAACAGAATATTACGAAAATAATTTTGAAAATATTGAAGCACAAGAAGCCCCTAATTTTCTAAAAAAATATGCGGAATTCTGCAAAAATGGCGTTTATGATATTAGGCATATGGTAAATCTGCTTGAGGCTTTTATTCAAGATGCAGAGAAAAATAGATATAATAATTTTGAGGAAACCCTTAAATATTGCGATAAATCTGCGAGTGTTATTGGGCGTGCTTTTCTTGAGGCTTGCGGAGAATTTGATTGCGATATTAAAAAATCAGACAACATTTGCAGAGTTTTGCAACTAATTAACCACCTACAGGATTTGAAATCAGATTATAAAAATCTTGGTAGGATTTATTTTGATAATTCTTTCTTTCCTCAAAATGAAAACCTAACTTTGCCTAAAGAAACCGAAGAAATTAATCTAGGTAAAAAAAGGATTTTAGATATTTTATCTGAAAAAATTTCTAATGCAAAAAACCTTCCAGAAAATATTTTTAGTTTAAGGGTTAGAACAGAACTATACACAATAATTTATATATGTATTTTTCTTATAAAGAAACTTCGTAAAAATGATATTTTAAGAAAAAGAGTTGAACTTAATAAATTTGAAAAATTTCTTTGCGGTATAATTGGTTTTTATAAAGCATTATGCGTTAAAAATATTGGTAAAATAGTTGAAATTGTAGCTCTTAAGGCTAAAAGCTCTTTTGTTTGGCCTCTAAAATTTTTAGATAAAACAAAGCGTAAAGATATGCTTACGCTTTACGCTTTCTGCAAAAAAGCTGATGATATAGCTGATGAAGTTGATAAAAATTCTGAAGCAAAAAATAATATAGAATTTTTCAAAAAAGAAATTTTAGGTATCGCTAGCTTGGATTTTTATTGTTACCCTACAAGTCCAATAATTAGGCAATTGAATTTGGTTTCAATTAGAAATAAAATTGATAAAAATATTTTCTTAAAGATTATTGAGGCTCAAGAAATGGATTTATTAGGGGAGATGAAATATCCGTCGTTTGGAACACTTGAAGATTATGCATATAAAGTGGCTGGTTGCGTAGGTTTAGCATCAGTTAAAATATTTGGATATAATAAAAACAATGAAGATAAAATAAGCGAATTTGCTATAAATTTAGGCAAGGCATTACAATTAATTAATATCATTAGAGATGTTGAGGAAGATGCGAAAATTGATAGGGTTTATATACCAAAAAATCTAGCGATAAAATACGGCTTTGATAATGAAATCACTTATAAAATCGCAATCAATTATAAAGAATATTTGCCAAAAATTAAGCCTGCTATAAAAGAATTAGCAAGAATTGCAGAGGGATATTTTTATAAGGCCCTAAATATTTTGCCTGAAGAAGATAGAGAATCTATGAGGGTTGCATTAATAATGGCGAGAGTTTATGAAATTTACCTCAAAAAAATGAAACAAAAAGATTTTGAATTTTCCAAGCAAGAAATTTCTCTAAATTTTATTGAAAAACTCGGGCTTATAAATCGTTACATAATATGAACATACTTACAAAAAATAAAAAATTATTTGAGAAGGAATTAAAGCTCGTTGATAAAAAAATCCTTTCACTTGGCAATAATCGCCCAGATTTGATAAAAATGTTACTGCAACATATTATTTCAGCAGGGGGAAAAAGGCTTAGGCCAATTATAGTAATCCTAACTGCAAAAATGCTTGGTGGCAAAGGCTCTAAAATTGTTAATATGGCTTGCTGTGTTGAGCTTCTGCACACGGCAACTTTATTTCATGATGATGTGGTTGATGGCAGTAAGCTTCGCAGGGGTAGAAAAACTGCCAATGAATTATGGGGGAATTCCGCAAGCGTCTTAGTCGGTGATTTTTTATTAGCAGAAGCCTTCAAAATTATGAGCGATTGCGAAAGTTTAGAGATTATTGAAATTCTCTCAAGAACTTCTTCAATAATTACTGAGGGTGAAATCAAGCAATTAATGTATAAAGCTGATATTACAACGAGCTTGGAAGAATATATAAATATTATCACCTCAAAAACTGCTGAGTTGTTTTCAGCCTGTGCTTCAGTTGGTGCGGTGATTGCAAATATGGATAAAAAAACCAAAATTAATTCTGCAAATTTTGGCAGAAATCTTGGCATTGCTTTTCAAATAACTGATGATAACCTTGATTATTTTGCCGATGAAAATAATTGGGGTAAAAATTTAGGTGATGATTTTAGGGAGGGAAAAGCAACCCTTCCAGCGATTTATACTTACTCAAAAATTGCTGATAAAAATTACAAAAAGCATTTAGAAAATTTATTTTTGATTGATGAAGAAAATCGTAACCAAAAAGAATTCAAAGAGTTTTTGGGTAATATGAAAAAATATGATGCTTATGAATTTTCTAGAAATTTTGCTGTGGAATATGCAGAAAATGCTAGAAAATCCCTCGCTAAAATGCCAGAAAACAAATATAAAAAAATGCTTTTAGAGATAATTAATTACTCAGTTGAGAGGGCTGTTTAAATTCATATAATCATTTTTCTTGTGTTTTCTAAATAAGAGGTGTTTATATCCACTTCACTAACAAAAAATTAACCTTATGGGATTCGGTGTTACTGAGCTTATTCTTATTGCAATAATTGTTTTTGTTATTTTTGGGGCGGGAAAATTGCCAAAAGTTATGGGTGACTTAGGCAAAGGTATCAAAACTTTCAAAGAAGCTATCAAAGACGAAGATAAAACCTCTGAAAGCAAGCCCTCATCAGTTGAAGATAAAAGCAACTGATTGCTAACCAAAAATTTTTCTAATGACCTTCAATTCTATTCGCAATTTCTTTTTCGGTAAACCTTTAGACCCCCTTGATAGTAAAGTTAGACAGCATATTGCACTAGCAACTTTTCTTGCTTGGATTGGACTTGGTGCAGATGGAATTTCATCAGCTTGTTATGGCCCTGAAGAAACTTTCGTTGCACTTGGTAATCATAGTGAGCTAGCAATTATTTTGGCACTAGCAACTGGTATAACGGTTTTTTTAATTGCACTTTCTTATAATCAGATAATTGAAAAATTCCCTTCTGGCGGTGGGGGATATAAAGTTGCCTCTACTCTTATTTCACCAAAGGCTGGCTTAGTTGCAGGTGGTGCGTTGGTGATTGATTATGTTCTAACCATCGCAATATCAATAGCGGCAGGCGTTGATGCCCTTTACAGCTTAGTACCTGATGAATATCAGATGAATAAAATTCTACTCATTAGCTTGCTTATTATAGTTCTAACTTATATGAATTTGCGTGGAATGAAGGAATCTATAAAAATATTAATGCCAATATTCTTGGGCTTTATTATTACGCATATTTTCTTAATCCTTTATGGAATTTTTGGACACGCTTATGGGCTAGAGAAAATTGTTCCAAACGCAATTGAAGAAACTAAAATTACTGCTTCAGAAGTAGGCTGGTTAGGTGGTGCTCTAATTTTATTCAAAGCATTTTCACTTGGTGGTGGAACATATACTGGTTTGGAAGCTGTATCAAACAGCATTTCGAGTTTAGCAGAACCTAAAGTTAAAACAGCAAAAGCAACAATGCTTGCACTGGCAACTTCGCTAGCTTTTATGGCGATGGGAACAATTTTAATATATTTACTTTGGGAAGTTGAAAAAGTCGATGGGCAGACGCTTAATGCAACTGCTTTCCTTAGTATAACTGAAGAGTGGAAAATTGGTGATTATTATATCTCTGAGCCATTTGTTTTTATTGTTCTATTATTTGAAGCATTATTATTATTTGTCGCAGCAAATACAGGTTTTATAAGCGGGCCTAATGTTCTTGCGGCTATGGCTTCTGATAGGTGGCTTCCGATGCAGTTTAGCTCGCTTTCATCAAGGTTGGTTACCAGAAATGGTGTTATAATTATGGGTGTTTCAGCTATATTATGCACAATGCTTACAGGTGGCGTTGTTCATACACTTGTAATTTTATACTCAATAAATGTGTTTATAACTTTCTGTTTATCCCTAACTGGCATCACATTATTTAATCTTAAAAACAGAAAATTAGTCGCAAGAGGTTACAGAAAAATCCTTCTGCCTTTATGTGC
>JANRLM010000119.1 GCA_033762595.1 Rickettsiales bacterium | reverse complement strand
AAAGCCAGTTGCAGCGGCTTCAATTGCCCAAGTGCATTTCGCAAAAACTTTTAATGATGAAGATGTTGCGGTGAAAATTCTTCGCCCAAATATAAAAGAAAAATTTATTGGCGATATTGAATTAGTAATTTTTATTGCAAGGTTTTTTGCAAGATTTTCAAAGGTTGCAAAACGAATAAAGTTTTTAGAGATAATGGAAATTTTTCGTAAAAATTCTCTTATTGAAATGGATTTTTTATATGAGGCATCAGCCGCCGCCGAGCTTGCAGAAAATTTTAAGAATGATGAAAACATTAGAATTCCTAAGGTTTATTGGGATTATTCCGCCAAAGAAATTTTAACTATTGAGAGATTTTTTGGCTCTCGCATTGATGATATTGAAACGCTCAAAAATAAGGGAATTGATGTTAATGATATTTTGAAAAAATCCTCGCTAATCTTTGTAAATCAAGTGTTACGTGATGGTTTTTTTCACGCTGATATGCACCCCGGAAATGTGCTGGTTGATGATGAAGGAAAAATCTGCATTTTTGATTTTGGAATTATGGGCAGACTTGATAAAAAAACTAGGGTTTTCCTAGCGGAATTGCTGATTGGATTCTTAAATCGTGATTATAAAAAAGTTGCAGATTTGCATTTTGATTATGGCTTTGTGCCACTTGATCAAGATAGAGATTTATTCGCACAAGCCTGTAGATTTATAAATGAGCCGATTTTGAATCACCCGCAAAATCAAATTTCCATCGCAAAACTTTTGGAGAATCTGCTCAAAATGGCGGAAGATTTCAAGATGAATACTGATCCTAGATTATTTTTGCTTCAAAAAACTATGGTGATGGCGGAGGGAATTGGCAGAATGCTTAATGATAAGGCAAATTTCTGGAATATTTCTGAGGATATAATAAAAGATTGGGGCAAAGAAAATCTCGGCCTAAAATCCAAAATTTTTGATATATTTGAAGATGTAAAAGATATTCTCAAAAAGCTAAAATTCCTGCTTGATGAAGCGGTTTCTAAAAAGAATATGAATTAAAAGAAATACTAATCACTTTTACCTTGTTTTGCTTTTATTTTATTAGCAATTTCTAGCCTTTTTTGATATTCTTTAGCAATTGATTTAGCCTGCGGCGTTCCTATACCAATTAATGCCCTGTAAGCTAGAGTTCTAGTAAATTCATTCTCATCAGTTAAAGCATCTTTTATTAAAGGAATAGATCTCTCAGATTTTCTGCCAATTCTGCCAAGTGCGGAAATTGCTGCATTTCTAATATCAATTTCATCACTTCTAACAAAATTATTTATAGTTGGAATTGCCCTAGCGGATTTTGGCCCGATTCTGCCAAGTGTATATATAGTAGCAGTTACAATCTGCTTATTATCTCTATTATCTCGAAGGTGTTCAAGCAAGGGATCAACTGAATTTTCACCAATTTCTGCGAGCTTTCTAACGGCCACTTCAAAATAAGAATCTGTTTTTTCAAGAAACTGAATATTTTGATCAATCGTCATTTTCTGTAAATCTTCCTTGCTAATACCTTGAATTGCCTCTCTTCTGGCATAGCTAACCTCAACACAATTAAATTGCTGAAAAATTATTGCGATAAGAAAAAATATTTTAAGAAATTTTTTCATTAATCAAATTTATAGTTTCTTTGATGCCGAAAAGTTTAATGAAAGAGCCAGCTCTAGGGCCTTGTGCCTGCCCAAGTAAAACTCTGTAAAGCAAACTGAACCAATCTCTAAGATTTGCTTCATAACCATTTTGTTTTCCTATTTCAAAAACTTGAGTTTGAATATCATCACCTGAGGTTTCGTCTGGGGTTTTTTCAAGCAGAGATTTTAAGTCAAGAATTGCCTTCTTTTCAGCCTCATTTGGCTTGTGATACTCTTTGCTTGGAACGATAAAACGATTATAATATTTTATTGCAAGCTCCGCCATTTTATCAAGATATGGCGATTTTTCTCTGCTAGCATTAGGGGCGTATCTGGTAATGAAAGACCATAAAATATTTTTATCTTCCGTATTACAAGCCGCACTTAAATTTAGCAGAAGTGCAAAACTTATCGGGACATTATAATTAGTGTTTTTTCCAGCTGAAATATGCCAAGCAGGGTTTTCAAAAATTTTATTTTGTTGCTCTGGATTATCCAAGCTATCTGCGAATTTTAAGAAGTCATCAATCTGCTGTGGAATAACATCAAAATGCAATTTTTTTGCCTTTTGCGGGTTATTAAACATAAAGAGGGCAAGACTTTCTTCTGTGCCATATTCAAGCCATTCTTCGAGTGAAATTCCATTGCCTTTTGATTTAGAAATTTTCTCGCCTTTTTCATCTAAAAACATTTCATAAACAAAAGTAATAGGAGCTTCTTTTCCAATTGCTTTACAAATTTGCGAAGAAACCGCAACAGAAGGCGTTAAATCTTTGCCGTGCATTTCATAATCAACGCCAAGTGCTGCCCAACGCATACCCCAATCTGGCTTCCATTGTAGTTTGCAAGCGCCACCAGTAACTTTGGTTTCAACTTCTTTTCCCGCTTCATTTATATAAGTGATAGTGCCATTTGTGAGATTAGTGCTGATAACTTTCGCTTGTAAAACCTTGCCAGTTTCAGGGCAAAGTGGCAAAAATGGGCTGTAAGTTTGTTGCCTTTCTTCACCTAAAGTCGGGAGCATTATTTTCATTATTTTTTCATATTGCTTTAGAACTTCCA
>JANRLM010000118.1 GCA_033762595.1 Rickettsiales bacterium | reverse complement strand
ATTTGAATTCATTGAGGAAGTTTTTCATAAGTAAATTATTGGTTGTTTAATTAAAATAGATAAAATAAAAAAAAATTCTAGAATTAAAATTAAAAGATTTTATTAAATTTTTTAATGTTATCGGGGTGTAGCGCAGTCTGGTAGTCGCACTAGCCTGGGGGGCTAGGGGTCGCTGGTTCGAATCCAGTCACCCCGACCATCCGTTAGCAGAAGCCGTAGATTCTGAACCTGCCTCAAAACATGCGGTTCTGAAATTCCCCCGCTTGACCTCCGCCAAATTAAGAGTATTGTTTCGTCTGGTGTTTTTAGGTTAGAATCCTGTGAGGGGGTGTTGTTATATGTCTGTAAATACTTACGCATTCGAATGTAAAATCAATACCCTTGCTTCATGCGTCGGAAAAATGCCTCTGAATCCCAATTCTTTTGAATTTGAGGGGATAAAATTTGCTCACTGGGAATTTAACTTTGCCGAAGGATGGAAACCAGGGGGTTGGCTTGTTACAGGCAAGACTCAAGCAGGCACATTTCATGAAGCACGCATAGAGTTGTGGCATAAATTAAATGATTTGATTCCAAAAATTGCCATGATTTCGCAGTGCTACACTGAGTATTTGCAGGAACCATTTATTATCCATCGATTAGACACCGATGTTGCCTTGTTCTACTACTCGAAAGCAACAAGTGGTGTCCCATTACATTTTGATGAACAATCACAAGAAGCACTTGCTCTTTTGGCAAATAAAAAACTTTCCAATGAGTTTTATTATTACTGGAACGATATGCTCAATAGCACGGGGTATCCTGCAAAGCTTTTGCTAATTTGCTCAGCTTTAGAAGCATTGGGAAAAGCGTTGGGAAGGGATAAAAAAGAATTTAGAATAGAAATTCTTGGTGATGATTTAAGTAATAAAGTCTTTGAGCCGCATAATGGGATTAGACACAGACTGACGCATGGAGAGTATTTTTCTGAGAAAGACAGTGAAAACTACCTTAATCAAATCTACGAAAAGATAACTCAATATTTCAATGATAAAATATTAGAGAAGCACCTCATCAGAAACGTGGTTAATCCGCAGCGACATCCATGGGGAAATAAAAAAGCAGAAGATTACTATTTACAAAAGAAACCTGAGAATTTGTTCTCTCTTAGAGAGATGCTTGATGCTTTTGATAGAGATTTTGAAGGATCTATTAAAAATTTTAAGGTGCTTTCTCCTGAGGAATATAAAAACCTATGACTAAGCTAAAAATCGCACTGCTCTAATGTCCAAGCCATTTTATAAAGAATATAGGTAATGCTATACACGTAGAGACCATTAGAGCCATAATGGCATCTACCTTTCCAACAAACATATATTGTTGAGTTACTATGATGACTGTAACTGAAAATACCATCACAACGAAAAACAGGGCAATTGGAAGTAAACCGCTGCTTTTAACATAATTTTGGCATCGTTGGGCAAAATAGAAACTCGGCACAACGGCGATTATAAAAGCGATTAGATCAACCATACAATCCTTCAAAGCCAATTGGATAACTCTACGCGATGTGTATCACTATACCTCTCGTAATGCTAAGTATTCCATATCAGAAGTTACCCTCTCCACAATCTGAGGCATGTGCATATACTTTCTCGCAATCCACATCTGTAAAATCAAAAACCTTCGCTAGTTGCAGGTTATGAACTCGTCCACGAGGGTCGACCAATTGACAACACAAAATTACCTTGTAGGAATTGGAAGGCGATTATTTACCGAGCCAGGAAGGCTGTTTAGTGGGTTTCTATTTCTCTGCATAATACTATCTTCTGGAATTTGTGAAGGTGCATTTGATAAGCCAGAATTAGAAATATTTTGATTATCTTTAATTGTTGTAGGATCCACATAATATGGATTTTTAACCATTGAAGGAGCAAAATAACCTTGCTTAATCTTTAAGCCATCCATAACAAATGTTTCATTAACATTAAGAAAGAATTTTATTTTGCTCTTTTTAGAATTAATAAAAACCCTTCCATTTTTTGATTTATAATCCCATTCTGAATCGTTTGTTGCTAAGAATTTTGATTTGTAGTCTGGATTTATAATTTCTAGATTTTTATCCTTAAAACTAAATGCCACGCTTTTGCCTGTAACTTCTAATATTTTAAGCCCTTTATAATTTGAAATTTTTCCTTTTTCGGTGCTTCTTCTTTTTATCTCGTTAAACCATATTGTCCAATTATTATCTTCTTCTGAATTTAATATAGATTTTAAGTAAAAGCTTATAGCCTCTAGCTCTTTTAATACTGATAATTCATCAACTGCTTGATTTTTAGCGGAAGAAGCAATCTCCTCTGTTAAATCATTGGTATTATTTAGATTATTAAGAGTTTTTTCTGGTGCAACTGATGAAGCATTATTTTGCTCAATAACTCCATTTTCCCTATAAGAATTTAGAGTAGAATATAGAATTTCCAATTCAGAATTTTTAAATAAAATAGAATCTAAAAAACTATTATTTTCAAAGAAGTTTTTTCCATCAAAAATTTCATCTTTTGATATTTTCTTACTTGTATTTTTATTTTCTTTTTTTTCATCTTTATCAACATCTTCCTTTTGCAGATCTAAAATTGCCTTTTCATCGTCTTTGCTAAAACTTGCATCTGGAGTAACTTCTAAAGGTGCATTTTGAGAATATACAAAGTCAGCACTAAAATAAATGCAAAAAACAAAAAGCAAAATTAAAAACAAATTTATTTTTTTCTCAATGTACATCTCAAAAAAATTTTAGAATTGCGGTGGAGGTGGATTAATTGGCTGATTAGGATTATTTTCAGCAACCTTTTGAACTATAAGCCAATCTAAATCTATTCTACCGCTAACAAAAGCAAATTCAGTTCTGTTAAGAAAATTAACAGCATTAGCTTTGTCAACCTCAAATTTTTTAATTACTTCAAATGATTTTATAAAAATAAATCCTGGGAGCATTTTTTTAAGATCTTCTACCATTGAAAAAACTGCTTCATCAGTCAAGCCCTGAAAACTAAAGGATATAGTGTTATTGTATGCTTCAATAGATTGTGATGATAATTGTTCAACTTTTAATATGTCATTAATGCTATAATCTAGAGACTTAAAGAAATATAAATCCTTTAATTTTTTTATTGCAGGAACTAAATCTCTAAGCCTTAAATATCCTAAGTTATATTGTTTATCGCTTGGCATTTTACTCTTAGGGATTAATAGGTAATCCTTAAGATTTGCCTGAGCTTCATTATAAATAAAATTCTTTGAATTTAGTTCTGATTCTATATTAGTATATGTGCTTTGAATAGTTGTTAGAGACTCTAAAGTTGAGCTTTCATAATAATAAGCTGCAATTAAAAAAACTAACATCGCAGCAGAAATTATAGCCTTCCTAATGGCACTAACTTTAAATGATTTCTTTAGTTCTGAAATTTTCATCTAAAAATTAAAATTGATTAGGGTTTTGCGGAATTGGAGGCAAATCAGGGCTTTGAGGGGCTTGCTGATTCTGCATCATTTGTTTTCTTTGTTCTAGAATTTGTTTAAGCTGCCCTTTAGTTGCACTTATAGTAATTGTTATAACTGGGTCTCCACCTAAAGAAGATTGAGTTGTGGTTCCAAGTTTTAAGCTTTTTTCAGAAGGTAAATTATCTATTTTTAATTCTAGCCCTTCAAACTCTTTTTTAAGTAATTTAGAATATTTATTAGCCTTAAAGAAAATATCAGAGATATCCTTTTTATTATAGACAAGATTTCCTCTAAAAACCAATGTGTATGCAGAATCTTTAGTTTCAAGAGTATAAGATATTATTGCCAAATGCTTCATACTAACTTTTCTAAACATTTTAAGCAAGTCTATAAACTCTGTATTTTCCATCTCTTTAATGGAGTTATTAACCCTTATCATATCCCCAAGAATAGTAGGATTAATCTTATTCTCCGCCTCAAAATCTTTTACATTTGCTAAATCCATTTGTAATGTAGATATCCTATTATTGATATTTTCAGCTTCAATTGAATTATTATATGCTGAATAAAAAAGATAAGCTGTTAAAATTGGTAAAAAAATTATAATTCCATTCAAAATAAGATTAACCATAGCTCTAACTAAAAGAAAATCAGAATTTGATTTCATCTCTTTTGTTTCAAGTTTGAGAAGCTTTTTTTTGCTTACTACAAAATTCGCTGCTAAAACTACATCGCCAAATTTGTCATTTTCTAAAGCAGAATTTTTTACCGGAGAAGCCTGAGAAATTTCATAAGGCGAAAGATGATGAACATCTTGCTTATTGATACCTACTATATCAATATAAGGTGCCGAATCTTTTGCTGAAATTATAAAGAAAGAAATTTTTTGATCCGTGTATCCTATTCTTCTAATATATTCTAAGGTATTTAGGGCTTCTTGGCTAATATTAACCCCAACAGAATCTGGGCTTTGAATACTGAGAGATTGCGAAATGCGGGTAAAAATGATTTTCCCCCCCTTAAATACTACCTGTCTAAAGCCCCCTACTCTATTTTGAGATATTAAAATATCCCAATCATCATTTGATTTTTTACTAACTTTTTTTAGAGATTTAAGTTTAATTAATAAATCTTCAGCTTCAATTGGAAGTAAATAAATTCCTACAAAAACATTTGGTATTGTTTCTACAAATTCTAGCCACTCCGAAAGAGGTGAAGAATTTCTTATAGAAACAAAAACATATTTTATATCTTTTCTAGTTTTTGTTTCTTCTTTTCCAAGCTCCATATAACTATTTAGATCCGAGGGATCAAATTCAGTTTTAAGCTTCCTCTGGATTATTTTTTTAATGTTAGCTTTGCCTACTGGGGGTAAATTCGCAAAAATGAAGTTTTGGTCAATTGTATCAAGAAGAATATAAACTTTATAGCCCTCTTTACCTAAAAAAAACTGGCTTACATCAGAAGAAAAAGGAGAGGAAGTAAATATTCTATTTTCTAAAAAATCTCCTGAAAAGCAGGTTAAAATAGCACCCTCATCACCAAGTGAAATAATTATACTACCAGTTTTTTTTAACAAATTTTTCATTTAATTAGTTTAATAGAATAAATATTTTTTGTAAAAAATTATTTTCTAAAACTTCATCTTACTGAAGCTAGAATAAACAGGACCAAATACAGCTGCAATTACCCACATTAATGTGCTTCCCATTACAACTAGCAAAGTTGGTTGTATCATTGCAACCATAGCTTCTACAGCGTCATCAATTTCTCTTTCATAAAAATAATTTATATTTGCAAGGGATCGCTCCATATTTCCGCTATCCTCACCAACTTTGAACATTCTAACTACTAAACTGGGAAAGCTTCCATTTTCCGCAAGGGCTTCAGTAATTCTAACGCCTTCAGAAATATTTTGCTTTATAGCTTCAATAGATTCTTTAAGAACCCTATTCGTTACAACCCTTCCAGAAATATCAAGTGATTCAAGAACACCTAATCCGCTATTAAAAGTTATAGAGAAAAACTTTACAAATCTTGCGATGTTAACTTTTTGAATTACAGGGCCTATGCCCGGAACTTTTAGAAGAACCCTATCTACTCCCTTTCTAAAAGGTTCATGTCTTTTATATAGTAAAATTAGAATAGTAATTTGGGCGGGAATTCCAAAAATAATAACCCACCAATAATCGGCAAAGAAATTTGAGGTTGCTATTAAAGCCCTTGTATGGAATGGTAAATCAAAACCCTGCTTTTGTAAGAAATCTACTAATTGTGGCACAACAAATAACATCATTAAGCTAATTACAATCGTCATTACAACAATTAGAACAATTGGATAGGTAATTGCTTTTTTTACTTTTCTTCTAAAGTCGTTAGTCCATTTAATATGTTTTGAAAGTTGACCAAAAATATCCGCAAGATTACCAGTTTCCTCGCCCGCGGAAACAAGGCTAATAAATAACTCATCAAAAACATCTTTTCTTTTTGACAATGCACTAGAAAGCTTTTCGCCCCCCTTAATATATTGACATAAATCAGATAATAAATCTCTCATTCTAGGGTTATCAATGCTATCACGCAAATCAATAAGGGAATCTAGAATTGGCACGCCTGCTCTTTCAAGCTCCTCCATATGAACGCAAAGCATTATCATATCTTTAGGCTTTACTTTTGCACCAATACCAGCTTTTTTTTCTTTAACTAATTTATAATCAACTAAGTCGCAATCCAACTCTTTTATTCTTGCTTCTAAATCAAGAACATTGTTTGCGGTCATTTTACCACGATTTTCTTTACCATCTTTTGAAATTGCAAAATAACTATATAAAGGCATAAAAATAATCTAAAATCTTTTTGTCATATCAATTGTTGAAATTAACTCATCAACATCCGTAATCCCCTGTAGAACCTTATCAACCCCATCATCAGACATTGGAATAAACTCAGAAGTTTTAGCAGCTTCATAAAATTTTACTTTACTGGCAGCTTCGTAAATTAATTCATCGATTTTATCATCCACCAATAGAATTTCTGAAATTGCAAGCCTGCCTTTATAACCAGTATAATCACATTTCTCACAACCTACATGCTCAAAAACCATCGGTGGATTTTCAGGGTCTTTTAGAAGAACCTTACATTCAAATTCATTGGCTGGCCTCTCTTTTTTGCAGTGACCGCATAATTTTCTTGCAAGCCTTTGTGCAACTATTGCAATTATACTTCCAGTTAAAATTCTTGGTGTAACACCTATATCTATAAGCCTTGGTATTGCACCTATTGCATCATTAGTGTGAAGCGATGTATAAACTTGGTGACCAGTCATTGCGGCACGAATTGCCATTGAAGCAGTTGCCTCATCACGAACCTCACCCACGAAAATTATATCCGGATCTTGCCTAAGTAATGATTTCACGCCAGAAGCAAAATCCATACCGCTATTTTCTCTAATATTTGACTGCCTAATTATTGGCAAAGAATATTCAACTGGGTCCTCAAGCGTCATTATATTAACATCCATTTTGTTAATATGGCTTAGTATTGAATATAGAGTTGTTGATTTTCCAGAACCAGTTGGGCCAGTTACAATAATTACGCCCTCTGGTCTTTTTAGTGCTTTTTGAAGAATTTTAACATTCCTAGGGCTAAAGCCAAGTTGCTCTAGCGGAAGCAAAGCCTTCTGCTTATCTAAGATACGCATTACAATATTTTCGCCGTGAATAGTTGGCTGAGTTGCAACCCTAAAAGAAACCTCTCTACCGAGAACATTCATTGTAATTCTTCCATCTTGCGGGTTTCTTGTTTCAGTAATATTCATCTCAGACATAATCTTGATACGAACAACAATCGCCGCCCAGTAATCTCTATGAAAAGACCTTATTAAACGAAGCGAACCATCAACCCTATATCTTAGGCGTATAAACTGCCCCTCTGGCTCAAAATGCAAATCCGAAGCCCCTCTTTGAATTGCATCAACCAATAACGCATCAATCAAGCGAACGGTTGGATTTATATATCCATCTTGTTGATTAGCAGTTTGAGTTAATACTTTTGCATCTTCATTACTTAAAGCCTCAATCTCTCTTAAAATTCCATCAATTGAAAGCTCATAATCGTAGTAATTATTTATTAAATCATTGAGGTCTTTTTCGCTTGAATGCGTTGGTGTTAGCTTGAACCTTTTAGGAAAATACCTTCTTATTCTATCAAGTGCTAGAACATTAAAAACATCGGTCATAGCAACATAAATATTGCCCTCTTCCATTAGCACTGGAATTGCTTTGTATCTAACCGCTATTTCTTTTGGAACTTGCTTTACAAGTGATGGATCAATAATAGATTTTTTAATATCAAACCTTCTAACGCCTGATTCTTCTGCAAGAATTTCTGCAAGGGTATTCTCAGTAATCAAGCCCATTTCAACCATTATCTGGCCAAGCATTACGCCTTTTTTCTGCTCTCTTTGAATTTTGAGAGCAATCTCAAGCTGATCTTGAGTGAGAAGGTTTTTTTCAATTAATTTTTGCCCTATTGGCTTTCTGCTCAACTTTTCCTTTGATTCTAGATCTAGAGCGTCATGGTCATTCTTAATAATATCAGTTGAGTCAGATAGAACAACTTCTTCTTGAGGCTCAGCGGTCTTTTTTTGTTGCAGAAGACGCTTCTGCTCTTCTAGCATTTCTTTTATGGAATCTTTAAGATTAGGTTCAGACATTTTTAATCAGCCAAAGCACAAAAAATTTAATTTAACTTGCTTAAATTCTAAACATTAAAGGCCAAAATAAAACCAATCACTAACTATTTCATAAGGAAATTAGCAAGTTTTTCAAAAAAATTATAATTTTGCAACAAATCTTAAAAAACTAAAAAATTGACATAGAAAATTAATTCATTTATAAGCCCAATCATTCTTAATGGTCGGATAGCTCAGTCGGTAGAGCAAAGGACTGAAAATCCTTGTGTCGCCAGTTCGATTCTGGCTCCGACCACCATTTTTCTTTCCTATAAAGCTCCCTTAATGAAAGTTTTAGCTAGTAAAATTAACCGTTTTCTGAGAAATTTTATTGAGATGGAATCCTCAAGTGGGATAGTTATGATTTTCTTTGCGTTACTCGCAATAATTCTTGCTAACTCTAACTATTCAGAGGCTTATAAGAGTTTTATAAAATTTCCAATTAATTTTGGTTATGAAAATAATCAGATGCATTTTACCCTCAAAACCTTTGTGAAAGATGTTTTAATGTGCATCTTCTTTTTTATAGTTGGTATGGAGTTAAAATATGAAATGCTACTTGGTAATTTATCCAAAAAAGGCCAAAAAATTCTTCCACTTATTGCAGCCCTTGGCGGAATTGTGCTACCCACTTTAATATTTTTTATATTTAATATAAACCACCCTGAAAACCACAAAGGCTGGGCTATTCCCTCTGCTACAGACATCGCTTTTGCATTATGTATTATGAATTTAATAGGCAAATCAGTTCCTATTTCCGCCAAAGTTTTTCTGCTGGCGATTGCAATATATGATGATTTAGCAGCAATTATAATTATCGCTTTATTTTATTCTGCTGGTTTGAATATAATTGCTTTAGCCCTTGGAATTCTTGGGGTCTTCTTATTATTTCTATTAAACAAATTCAAGATTGAGAATATAATTCCATATATACTAACTGGGTTTTATATGTGGGCTTGCTTTCATTACTCAGGTATTCACACAACAATTGCGGGCGTTTTGCTGGGTGCGTTTATACCAATTTCTAGTTTCAAAAACCCTCATAAATCGCCATTAAAACATTTGATGCATATTATCCACCCTTGGGTTGCATTTTTTATTTTACCATTATTTGCATTCGTAAGCTCTGGCGTTAGCTTCAAAGGTATCAGCTCAGAAGAAATTTTTGCACCACTAACTATTGGAATTGCTCTTTCGCTATTTTTGGGAAAGCAAATTGGTATTTTTTTTACCACCTATTTATGCTCAAAACTAAAGATTGCAGATAAGCCAGAAGGCACAAATTGGCTTGATATTTACGGCACATCAGTAATTGCTGGAATTGGCTTTACGATGAGTTTATTTGTTGGGCTTCTTGCATTCAAAGATCCAATTTTGCAAGATGAAGTTAAGATAGGTGTTATTGCCGGCTCTTTATTCTCAACAATTTTAGGTTTTTTTGTGTTTAGAGTATTGAAAAGAAAATAAAAACACCTCAGCTTCATACCCGCGGAAGCGGGTATCAATATCACATCTATAGATTCCCGCTTTCGCTGGAATGAAATATGTTAAAAAACTAATACAAATATTCTTTTGTTGGGAATTTTTGGGATTTTACTTCGCTAGAATATTTTTTTGCTGCGTTTGAAATAACTTCTTTTATGTTAGAATATTTTTTTACAAATTTTGCAGATTCATCAAAAAAACCAAGCATATCTTCAGTTACAAGCACTTGACCATCACAATTTTCAGAAGC
>JANRLM010000117.1 GCA_033762595.1 Rickettsiales bacterium | reverse complement strand
AAATGTAGTGCATAGAGATTGCGATTTTTCTGAGCGAAAAATTATTTATCACAGCGATATTAGATGCCAAAAAATTAGTGATTTGAGGGAAAATAATAAGGTTTCCCTGCTTTTTTATAGCCCAGTAACTAAAATTCAGCTCAGAATTAAGGCGGTTTGTAAAGTTCACTATAATAATGAAATTACTCAAATAAAATGGGAAAAAACGCAACCAAGAAGCAAGGAATGCTATTCACAAATAAACCCTTCAGGTAGAGAAATAACAACACCAGAGCCAAGAATTTTTGATGATTTAGAGGCTGGATATAAAAATTTTTCAGTTATTGAAAACAAATTTGATGAAATTGACTGCCTAATTTTGCATCACCAAGGCCATAAAAGATATTTATATATTTGGGATAACAACAATAATCTTACAATAAAAGAAATTGCACCTTAGAATTTGTTAAAATCTCTAAAGGAATATCCCCCTCTCCCTACTTGTAGGGAGAGGGCAGGGGGTGAGGGTTTAGAATTTTAATAACTCAATTTACCCTCACCCTAACCCTCTCCCTGAAAAACAGGGAGAGGGTATTTAATTACAAATCAATTTTTGAAACATAATCTTGTTTTGAAATAGGATTAAATATGAAAGAGCGGGCAAAGAAAATTCTAAAATCTTTTTATGATGCGGGATATTATACTATCCATCACGATGGTATAGAACACGCAGGTTATCTTGCTTTTTTGGCGTTACTATCGCTTTTTCCGTTTATAGTATTTGTTTTTTCAATCGCTGGAAATTTAGGCAAAGAAGAAATTGGCATTAGATTCATTGCTGAAATTCGCCATTTTCTGCCTCATGATGCGATAGCTTCACTTGAGCCTAGAATAAATGAGATTCTTTCTGGCCCGCCACAGGGCCTGCTAACCCTTGCAATTATTGGAATAATTTGGACTTCATCTTCAATAGTTGAAGGCCTAAGAACTATTCTAAATAGGGCTTACAGGGTTAATAACCCACCAAGATATATTTTCAGAAGATTGATGAGTATGTTGCAAATTATCATTCTTACTTTCTTGGTAATTATTGCGATGTTTTTTATTACAATCGCACCTAATTTATGGGATTTCATCAAAGATTATTTTAATTTAACATTTGAAATTGATCCGCATTTACTTCGGCTTAGATATTATATTTCGGCTTATGTAATTTTCTTCTCGCTTGCAATAAGCTATTATGTTCTGCCAAATATCAAACAGAGCTTAATTGCAGTTTTACCGGGCGCGTTTGTGGTGCTAATTTTATGGTTAATTTCTGCTCATATTTTTTCAGGTTATATTGAACAATATAGGCAGTTAAATATAGTTTATGGAAGTTTAGCGAATTTTATAATTACCCTAATTTTCTTTTATGTTCTTTCAGTGATTTACATTTTTGGAGCTGAGTTTAATTATTTCTTTGAAAAATCACTTGGTCACGAAATCATTCAAAAAGAGTAGGGCAGGGGGGACGTTGTTTAAGCCTTTGCCAATGGTATAATAGAATAATATAATGAGCAGTTAAACAATTGTAGCTTTTCCGCTTAACCACTAATTGTCACCCCGCATTTATTGCGGGGTTAATGTCTGAAAGTATTTCCATACCTAAGTTCTGAGCTTACCTTATGGTAACCCCGTGACAAGCACGGGGTGACACTAAATAAAAAAGAACTATCCTCTAAATCTATTTAACCTTCAATTTTAGCCCAGATGCTATCTTTTATTTTTGCAGTATAATTTTTGTGTAGCTGTTTTTCTTCCTCAGAAACTTCAAATTTTCTGTATGGGAAATTAGCAATTTTTGAACTTTTAACTGATTTTTCTTGGCTATTTTGGGTTGCTTCTTCCTTAAGATTATTTTCAACTTGAAGGCTTATTACATTTTGTCTGCCGCCCATTAACTCAAGATAAACCTCTGCAAGTAATTCAGAATCCAGCAAAGCACCATGTTTTTCACGATGCGAATTATCTATGCCAAATCTTTTGCAAAGTGCATCTAAGCTATTTTGCGCACCAGAGAATTTTTTACGAGCATATTTTAATGTGCAGAAAACTTTATCAGGTTTAATATCGGATTTTTTAGCGTAAAAGAGTTCCGCATTAATAAATTTCATATCAAAATCAGCATTGTGAATAACTAATTTTGAATCACCGACAAAATTAAGAAAATCATCAACAATTTCCTCAAATTTCGGCGAATTTTTAACCATTTCATTAGTGATGCCGTGAATTCTGGTTGCATCAAAACCAATCTCCCTTTGTGGGTTTATGTAATGGTGAAAGAATTTACCTGTTGGCAGGCGATTTATAAGCTCAATACACCCAATTTCAACAATTCTATGCCCATCTTTTGGGTCTAATCCTGTTGTTTCTGTATCTAAAATTATTTCTCTTTCCATTCTGTTGGTGTTAGTGATTGAGCAGTATCTATGAGTTTCTCCTCCTGCTTGCGGGGGGAGATTAAGAGGGGGGCTTTATTATATTATTTCTCTCTAGTAAAATTTGCCCCCACCCTAACCCTCCCCCGTAAACAAGGGAGGGTATAAGCACTAAAAAAACTCTTCAGACTTTTTGGATTTTTTATTGTCTTTTTTCTCATCATCACCAAACATAAATTTACCAATTAGTGATTCAATGCTTATGGAAGATTGAGAATATCTGATAGTATCACCATCTTTTAGATTATTTTCAGAGCCACCCGGAACAAGTGCAATATATTTATCACCAAGCAATCCTGCACTAATAATTTCCGCTGATGAATCAGCTGGAATTTTAACCTCAGAATCAACATCAATTTCAACTTTAGCTTGGTAGGTTTTGCTATCAATTTTTGCATCAATCACTTTACCAATTTTAAGGCCACTAACTCGGACATCGCTACCAATATTCAGGCCATCAACCCTATCAAAGTTTACGCTAAGTTTGTAGCCTGAATAGCTCGCTGAGCTATCAGACTTAAAATAACTAAAAAACACAAAGAAAACAGCCACTGCAATCACTGCAAATCCGATTAAAGTTTCAACAATATTTTTATTCATAAATTACACATTGATTTTAATTAGGTTTCCAAGCCTCATAGTCGCCTGTTGCTTTATCTCTATGCCCTTTGCTTTCTTTATGACCTGAGGGTAAGTAAGCATAATCAGTGCCGGTCAGATTTGGCAGATGATCCTTCTGCCATTTGAATTTAGCAACCACTTGGGGTGGCTCATCAAAGGAATAATGAATCCAGCCATGCCATTCAGGCGGAATTTTTGTAGGCTCTGCTTTGCCTTTATATATCACCCAACGCCTTTCCTTGCCGTATCTTCCTACATTTTTACCACGAGCAATTGACGATTGATAATATTTATTACCAAACCCATCTTCGCCAACTTTTTTACCAAATAAAAGGGTAAAAATTCTAGTGCCTAAATTCGCCATTTTTATCAAAATAATTGAAATTATGTTATTTAATATAGATTTTACTAAATACATCAATATAATAGTTGAATAGGAAATCTATTTTTATTGAAAAATGAACACAAGTAACGCTCAAGAAACTACTGAGCCTGATTTAAGTCAAAAAATTTCTCAGATTAAAAATAAAATTGTAAAATTTATCTCGCCTAAATCTCGTGGGCTTAGAGAAACAATTGAAGAAATCCTTGATAATAAAGAGAATTCTGCCGATAAATTAGAGGCTGGCGAGAAGGAAATAATAAGGAATGTTCTTGAATTCAAAGAGATTTATGTTGAGGATATAATGATTCCTCGCCCTGATATTTTTGCAATTCCAGAAACAGCAAATTTGCAAGAACTAAAAGATAAACTAATTGATAAAGCCTATACAAGGATACCCGTTTATAAGAGTGATCTTGATGAAATAACTGGGTTTATCCATATTAAAGATGCCGTTAAATATCTGCTTAATAATGAAGCAATTGATATTAAAGCAATCACTAGAAAATGCTTGTTTGTGCCAGGGCCTATGAAAATTAGCAATCTGCTAATGAGAATGCAAAAAAGTATGGTGCATATTGCGATAGTAGTTGATGAATATGGTGGCACAGAAGGTTTAATAACAATGGAAGATATTATTGAGGAAATCGTTGGCAAAATAGATGATGAACACGATAAGGAAGAAGATAGCTCAGTGAAAAAAATTAATGATAAAGTTTATGAAGTGAATGCAAGAATTTCTATTGAAGATTTTTATTCCCACACAGCAATAAACCTTGCAAATCAATATGATGAAGAACAATATGATACAATCGGAGGGTTGGTTTATTTAATTTCTGGCAGAATACCTGTTAAAGGTGAAATTATTAGAATTAATGAGGAAATTGAGGTTGAAGTTCTTGAAGCAGACGCTCGAACGCTCAAGAAAATTCTAGTTATGAAAAGATAGGAATTTACTTTTAATCTACCCAATTATTCCAAGAATTTTTAATTTATCTTCAAGTATATCTTTATTAAAAGGCTTCATTATATACTCACTCGCACCGCTTTCTAGGGCGAGGCTGATTTTTTCAAATTCATTTTCAGTTGTGCAGAGGATAATTTTTGTATCTGCAATCAGATTTTCTGCTTTAGATTTTTGCAAAAAGCCAATACCATCAAGCTCTGGCATATTCCAATCAAGCAGAATGAAATCAAATTTTGATTTTCTCACTTTTTCAAGAGCAATTAAACCATTTTCAGCTTGTTCATAAGCAATACTAAAACTCTCTAACAGAGAAGAAATTACAGACCTCACAACTTTTGAATCATCAACAACTAGGGCTTTCATATTTTATATTGTAATTACTTTAGGGATATCAAGAACGAGCATTAATTCCTTTTCTAGCTTGAATACTCCTTTAGAAAAATCACGCCAATTTTTGGTAAGATTTGCAGGGTTTTTTTCAAATTCTGATAGTTTAAGCGTTATTGTTTGCCCAACTTCATCAACGCTTAAAGAATAATATTCATTTTCGTGATCAACCACAACAAACATCTTTTTTTTATCGCTTGCAGTGCAGGTAACGCCTAAGGTTTCTGACATATTAATAACAGTTACAATTCTGCCCCTTAAATTCATAAGACCAAGAATCTGGCTTCTAACTTTAGGGATTTTTGTAACTCTCTGCGGTTTTAGAACATCTCTAACCTTCAAAACTGGAATGCCGAATAATTGCCCTGCAACACGGAGGGTTAAGAATTGTTCTTCCTGCTCAATAGCAACTTGAAGAGCGTTTTCTTTCATTTTATTTTTGCTATCCATTGGCTATTTTCTTCTCTTTTAAGATTTCAGTAACTAAATTTATAACTTTATTTCTATCTGATTTTGTAACTAACCTTTCAAAACCTATTATTTTTATATCTTCTTCAAAATCTTCTTCTTTGTGAGAAGTAAGGGCAACAAACGGCAGATTTGCTAATTTATCAATCTTTTTAGCTTCTTTACAAAATTCAACGCCATTCATAACAGGCATATCAATATCAGAAATCACTAAATCAAATTTCTCCCCGTGATTTTTGAGCATATTAAGCCCCTCCAACCCATCAGAGCAGGTTGAAACCCTATAGCCCGCCGCCAAAATAAGTGGCCTCATAAATTTTCTAAAGAAGGCACTATCATCAACAAGTAAAATATGGCGTCTGCCTTCCTCAGATTCACCCTCAATTTTATTTGCTTCACTATGGCCAAGCCAATCTGTGAAAATGGAAGAAAAGAAATAGCTTATATCAATAACTTCTGTCGCTTTATTATTTATAATCATACTGCCCAAAATACCGGGTTTAGATGAACCAGCTTTTAACGCCATTCTTTGTTTTACAATATCTATAACTTCACTAGCATAAACACCTAGAGTTCTATCTCTATCATTGAATACAATGGTTTCTCTAACGCCATCTTCAGGCACTGGAACTTTATCATCTATAGAAACTAACCTCATTAGTGAGTCTCTATATTGAATAACTTTATTACCTGCGGATTCTTCAATTTTGCTGTAATCTAGCTCTTCTAATCTAGAAACTAACTCTAGCGGAATTGCTTTTGGTGCACCATCACCAGCCATAAAGAGCAAGAAGTTTATCTCTTCCTCGTCAAAAATTTTCTTAACTTGCTTTTGCTTATTCTGCCCTGAAGTTGCCTCAACACCTGAGTTTCTAAGCAAGCCAATTAAATCAACTATTAAAATTACACTGCCATCTCCAAGAATTGTGCTACCAGAATAATATTCTAAATCTTTTATGAGCGGAGATTTTGGCTTCACAACAATTTCCTCAGTGTGGAAAACTTTATCAACTGATATACCAAAAATATTTGAGCCTACTTCGCAAATTACAACAAATCTTTCAATTTCATTATCATTTGCATATTTTTCGTCGCACAAACCAAGTTCTTTTGGTAGTGAGATAATCGGAATAATCCTGCCTCTAAGCCTTAAAACTGGCTTGCCGTTTATAACCTCCGCACTATGAATTTTTATTTCACCATATTTAGCATCACCTAAAAATTCACTTCTTTTAGTTTTACCAACCCTAACAATTTCTGAAACTAAAATTTGTGGAATTGCGAAAGTTTCAGTTTTAGCTTGCACTAAAAGCACTGGCATTATAGCAAGTGTAAGTGGCAGCTTTATTAGGAATTCCGCACCTTTACCAGGGAAGTTTTCAATCTCTAAGCTACCACCAATTTTATTGATGTTGCTTATCACAACATCCATACCAACGCCCCTGCCTGAAACTGCCGTTACTTGCTCTGCGGTTGAAAAACCGGGCTTGAATATAAAATGGCAAATTTGATTATCAGACATTCTTGCAATCTCATCTTCGGTTGCAAGCCCTTTTTCAATAGCTCTTTTCTTAACTGCGTTGATATTTACGCCCTTGCCGTCATCTGAAATTTTTATGATAATCTGCCCACCTTCGTGGTATGCACTAAGCGTGATTGTTCCGGTTTCTGACTTGCCATTGGCAAGCCTTTCTGCTGGTTTTTCAATGCCGTGATCCGCAGAATTTCTAATCATATGCGTTAGCGGATCTTTTATCGTTTCAAGCATTTGCCTATCAAGCTCGGTTTCTTCACCAATCATTTTAAGTTCAATTTTCTTGCCTAAATCATTAGCAAGATCACGAATAATTCTAGGGAATAACTGCCACACAGAGCTAACTGCCTGCATTCTAGTTTTCATCACACCTTCTTGTAATTCACTGGTGATTATATTTAACCTCTGGAAGCTACCGACAAAAGAAGGGTCTAACTTAACTGATGATGACCTTCTAAGCTGTTGAATTTGGTTTCTGGTAAGAACAAGCTCCCCAACTAATTGCATCATATTTTCTAGAATATCTATATTAACCCTGATGCTTTGTTGAGCTGCCTTTTTATTATCGTTATTTTTAGGTTCTTCTTTCTTTTCTTGCTTTTGAGGTGCTGGTTTATTTATTACCTGCTTTATTTCTTCAGTTTTATTGGGCGTTTTTGGGGTAGGGGAATTGCTAGCGTAATCAGCCATAATGGGCGTGAAATCTATTGGCTCATCTAAATCTGGTGTTTTATTTTCAGCCGATTTTTCGGTATCAGCATATTCAGCCATAATAGGAGTGAAATCAATTTCTTCATCTAGGTCTGGAGTTTTAGATTCCTCTTTCTTTTCTGCAACTGCTACCTTGCCAGAAGCACATTCATCAAGCCTTATTATAAGATCAGAATAATCCACATCACCTTCAGTGCCGTCATTACCAAGGTTTTCAACGATAGATTTGACTGCATCACCAGCTTCTAAAACTAGAGATATAAGCGTTTGATTAACCGATAGCTTGTTAGAACGCACTTTATCCATAATATTTTCTGCACTATGTGCAACTTTTTCCAATTTCTTAAAGGCTAGAAACCCTGAAGTTCCCTTAATTGTATGCATTACGCGGAAGATATTATTCACCGAATCAGCATCACCGCCGGTTTTCTCAAGCTCAATGAATTGAAGCTCCAGCTTTTGAAGAGCTTCATTGGTTTCTTCTAGAAATTCTTGTAATAAATCGTCCATTAAATATTAGGAAATTCTGTTATATAGGTAACTTGTTTTTCTTCATCTGAGGCCTTGTATTCAAAGGTGATTTTACCACCTAAACTATCAGTAGCTTCACGAATGAAAAAGTAAGGAACATTATCAACATCCATCTCAATTTCTTTTTTGTTGAGCAAAATATCCCTAATCATTTCAGGCTCTTTATATTTTGGTGCAGTGCCTCTAACTTCAATAGTATTTTTATTTTCACCTGAAAAACTAACGCTTATTTTACCGCCATAAATGAAAACTCTAGCGAGTGTTAAAATCATTCCAACGCAAATTCTTCTTCTATTAACTGGGAAGCCTTCCGGCACTGAAGGATTCCATATTAAATCAATATGTGATTTAGAGAAATACCTACCCATAATGTCTTTAATCTCACGAGTGGCAACTTTCGCATTTTCATTATAAACTACGCCATAGGCCATTCTATAGGCTTGCAGGCGAGCAAGAGACTGCTTGGAGCTTTCATCGATTATATCTATCGCTTGGTTTTTGATTTCAATTCCACCCGGGTCTTCAGTATCTCTTGCGTCATGCATTACAAAATCTAAGCCATTTACCACCGCACCAATTGGCCCTGCAATATCATGCGTAAAGCGAGTCAGCAGAAGCTCAGCCATTTTTTCACCACCGCCATTGCTTTTAACATTTTTTACATTCTTGAATAAATTCATAACGCCGTAAGGGTTCATAATTGCAAATAATCTTGACTTGGTTTATAAGCTAAAGATATTGATAAACTAAACATATAGTAAATAACAAAAAACCTTTTTTGAATATGGAATTTGAACTTTCTGAGTATTTACCAATATTAATATTTCTAATTGTTGCAACTTTGCTTGCGATTGTGATTGTTAGTGCATCTTATATAACCTCATTAAAAAGCCCTGATGCTGAGAAGGTTTCTCAATATGAGTGCGGTTTTGATGCTTTTTCTGAAGCTAGAGGCCGCTTTGATGTTAGGTTTTACTTAGTCGCCATATTATTTATTATCTTTGATTTAGAAATTGCATTCCTTTTCCCTTGGGCAATTTCCTTGAAGGAAATAGGCGTTTTTGGCTTTACTAGCATGATGATTTTCTTAAGCGTTCTAACCATCGGCTTCATCTATGAATGGAAAAA
>JANRLM010000116.1 GCA_033762595.1 Rickettsiales bacterium | reverse complement strand
TCGAAACGCCTGCTGGCAGTAATATAAATCAAGCTGAAAATTTAGGTGAGCCAATTGTTAGCACTTCAAGCCCTGAAAAACCAAATATAACCTCAGAACAGCAACAGCTAACCACAAGCCAAAGTCAAAATCAAAATTCAGTACCTAAATTAGAAAAAACTGCAACTGCACAAGAATTATTTACAGCAGTTCTCGCAAGAGTTAAGGCAAAAGCAGGCGTTACAAATGCTCAAATATCATCAGCAGTATCTAACAAAGTTAATGCAATGGTTGCATCTGGTGAAATTTCAGAAGCTGAGCTTGCATCAATGGCAGATTTACTAGCTGCTGAGATAAATGGTATGGAGTTTTTAGGCGTTACTGATAATAAACCAAACCCTCCAAAAGCGAGTGAGGAAAAAGGAAAAGGTATACTTTCTTCCCTAGTTACATCAAATACTAAAGATAAAAAAGATAGCAAACCATCATAAATTATTCTATTTAATTATTAAACTTATTCATTCCCGCGAAAGCGGGAATCTAAATAAAAAAATGGATACCTTTTCTGTGGGTATGAATTGAGGTTAGGCTTGGTAATCCTGATAAACTCCAAAAAACTATATAATATGCAACCAGTTAGAGGCACAAAAGATTATATTTTTGAAGATGCTGAAAAATTTGAGGCGATAATAAATATTGCTCAAAACATATCTCAAAATTATAATTTCAAAACAATCCACACCCCAATTTTTGAGGAAACCCAAGTGTTTTCAAGATCAATGGGGGAAGAAAGCGATGTTGTATCCAAAGAAATGTATTCCTTTGATACTAAAGGTGGGGAGAATATAACGCTTCGCCCTGAATTCACCGCTGGGATTGTGAGAGCCTTTATTTCCAATGGTTTACAACAGCATATACCACTAAAATTATTTTCTTACGGGCCAGTTTTTAGGTATGAACGCCCACAAAAAGGCAGGCAACGGCAATTTCACCAAGTTAATTTTGAATATTTTGGCAATCCAGAACCAACTGCCGATGCTGAAATGATTTTCTGTGCCTCGCAATTACTTGAAAATCTAGGAGTTTCAGAGGGTTTATCACTTAACATTAACACGCTTGGTGATAGTGAATCTCGCAAAAATTATCAATCCGCTTTGGTGGAGTATCTCTCAAAATATCAAGTGGAATTATCAGAAGATAGCAAAAGAAGGCTCGCTAAAAACCCCTTAAGAATCTTGGATTCCAAAGATGAAAATGATAAAAAAATTATCGCAACAGCACCTTTAATTTCAGATTATTTGAATGATTTTTCTAAAAATTTCTTTGAAAAATTGCTGAATTTTATCTCTGGAAAAATTAAAACAGAAATCAAAGTTAACCCTAAAATCGTTCGAGGGCTTGATTATTATAGCCATTCAGTTTTTGAATTTATTTTAGAAAGTGAAAATTTAGGCTCACAAAATACTATTCTAGCAGGTGGCAGATATGATGCTTTAGTTGAACAAATGGGTGGTAAACAAACCCCAGCAATTGGCTTTGCAGCTGGCGTTGAAAGGCTTATGCTCGCATCTCAAATATCAAGGAAGAATAATAATTTACTCGCAATAATTTCTGATTTTGATGATAAAGCACTTGAAACAGCTTCAATTTTAAGAGCTAAGAATATTAATTGTGAAGTTATTTTCTCAGGCAAATTCGCAAAAAAAATCCAGAAGGCTGATAAAATTGGTTCAAAAAATATCCTATTCATTTTTGAAGATAAAATTGAAATCAAAAATCTAGATTCTGGCGAGCAGAAAATTACTAATATTTCAGAAGTGATACAAAATTACTCTTCTATATAAAATTTGCCATAAATTGAAAAATCTGTTTCAATTTTGAACAAATTATTGCCAACCCTAAAACCACTAAAAAATTTTATCCTTATATAACAATGAGTTATTTGCTTTGCAATTTGGCATGATAGTAGCTTTGTATAAACTATAACAAATTATCTCGGGGGGGATAGGGGTTATGGTGAAAAACACAAATGAATTAGATAAAATTATTGGTGCAAAGATAGTTTCTGCAAGAATTATGCACGGGCTTAACCGAAAAGCCCTAGCAGACAATCTAGGAATTACCCATCAACAGCTACAAAAATATGAAAAGGGCTATAATAGAATAAGTGCTTCAAGGCTTGCCCATATTGCTGAAATATTGAATCTTCAAATTGAATATTTTTATACTGAAACTAAAGAGGAAAAATCTCTGCGTGAAGAAGGTTCTGATTATGATATTGGCTCAATCAATGAGATTATGAGATTGACTGCAAAAATTAAGAATAAAACTAAATTAGATGCAATCAAAAATCTCATAAAATCAATGAGTTCAGAATAGGCAAAATTATTTTATCAAAAACTAATTGAAGTAAAATTTTAGCGATGTAGAATCTGCTTATAAATCTTATTGTAGGTTAATATGGCAGGAAGTTTGAATAAAGTTCTCTTAATTGGAAATCTCGGAAAAGACCCGGAAATCAGAAGCACAGGCGATGGCAGAGAAGTTGCAAATTTTGTTATTGCAACCAATGAATATTGGACAGATAAAAACACTGGCGAAAAAAAGGAAAAAACTGAATGGCATAGGGTTGCTTGCTTTAATCCAGCACTTGTGAATGTGTGCAAGAATTTTCTCAAGAAAGGGAGCAAAATTTTTGTAGAAGGGCAGTTGCAAACTCGTAAATGGCAGGATCAACAAGGTCAAGAAAGATACACAACCGAAGTAATTTTACAGGGCTATAATTGCAATATCACAATGCTTGATAGGCTGAATGATAATAACCCATCTTCTGATTATTCTTCAGGCGGTAATTCAGGCTATAGATCATCTGGTGGTTCTTCTGCAAGGCAACAAAACACTGCACCTGCGGACTCATTTGATGATGATATTCCTTTTTAATTATACCTTTTTTCTTAAGATGCAGAATTTATAATCCTAATCTCTCTTTGAGGGAAGGGGATTGAGATTTTTTCTTCCTTAAATTTTTGCCAAATTTCAATTAAAATTTCATCTTTTGGTTCTAGCCTGCCATCTGTAACATCATCAATCCAAGCGTAAAGCAAGATATTTATTGAGCTTTCCGCAAATTCATCAATGAAAACTGAAGGTGGTTTTTCTGTGCTAATTTTAGGGTGATTTTTGGCGACATTCAGCATTATCTCTTTAGCTTTTATTAAATTAGAATCATAGGCAACGCCAATTTTTATATCAATTCTCGCTTTTTTATCGCTGTAAGTAAGGTTAGTAACGCGAGAGGTAATAAAATCTTCATTCGGAATCATAATTTCTTTACCATCAAAACATTCAATCAAAGTATGGCGAGCGTTCGTTTTCCTAACTGTTCCCATTGCACCATTGCCGAGATCAACTAAATCACCTTCTTCAACTGAGCCTTCAAAAAGCAGAATTAATCCACTGATAAAATTAGATGCAATCTTCTGCAAACCAAAGCCTAAGCCAATACCAATTGCCCCACTAAAAACAGCGAGTGCGGTTAAATCTAAGCCCATCACATCAAGTCCAATCAAGAAAACGACTATATAAATTATAATACTAAAAATTTTACCGAATAATGCTCGAGTGCTTGGGGTTAGAGTTTTTACCTTTGAAAGTGAGGATTGTGCGAAATCTGAAAGTCTCAAAGCGAACCAAATAAACATTATTAAAATGAATATAGTTTTGAGAATTAAGTAAGGCGTAACTTTAGTTTTTCCGATTTTGATTGTATATTGCTCTTGGCTTAGAAAATCTGCAATTGGTCTAATTTGACCTTGATGCCATAGAATTGCTGCACCAATTAAAATAAACCAAGGCA
>JANRLM010000115.1 GCA_033762595.1 Rickettsiales bacterium | reverse complement strand
CAAATTTTAAGAACGAAAAAATTATAGATTATAATTCTGAATTTGAAAAAGCCTCTGAAATTTGTGAATGCGAATCAATGGAAGCGGAATCTCCGCTTTTTATTCTCTATACTTCTGGCTCAACTGGAAAGCCTAAAGGCTTGCTTCATACCACGGCTGGATACGGCCTTTACACAGCAATTACGCATAAATATGTTTTTGATTACAAGCAAGTTGATATTTATTTCTGCACAGCTGATATTGGCTGGATTACAGGTCATAGTTATATAATTTATGGCCCCCTGATTAATGGTGCAACAACTCTGATGTTTGAGGGGGTGCCAACTTATCCAGATGCTTCTAGATTTTGGAATATCGTTGATAAACATAAGGTTACGCAATTTTATACCGCACCAACAGCCATTAGAATGCTAATGGGTGCTGGTGATGATTTTGTAAATAAAACTTCAAGGAAATCACTCAGAATTCTTGGAAGCGTTGGTGAGCCTATAAATCCTGAGGCTTGGCGTTGGTATCATAAAATTGTTGGCAATGAAAACTGCCCGATTGTTGATACTTGGTGGCAAACTGAAACAGGTGGATTTCTTATAACTCCCCTACCCTATGCTACTAAACTAAAAGCTGGCTCTGCAACAAAGCCTTTTTTTGGGGTAATCCCAGCGATTGTAAATGATAAAAATGAGGTGGTTGGAAGTTCTATAACACATCCCCCTGCTTGCGGGGGGAGGCAGGGAGGGGGGCAGGAAAGCCACCTCACTAATAATAATGCCCCCCACCTAACCTCTCCCCACAAGAAGGGGGAGGAATTTATAGATAGCCTTCAAGATCTAAATCCTTCAAGTCCAGCTGAAGGTAATCTCTGCATATTAAATTCTTGGCCGTCGCAAGCCCGCACAATTTGGGGTGATCACCAAAGATTTGTTGATACATATTTCAAGCCATTTGCGGGCAAGTATTTCTCAGGTGATGGTGCTAAACTTGATGAAGATGGCGATTTTTGGATAACTGGCCGAGTTGATGATGTAATAAATGTATCAGGCCATAGGCTTGGCACTGCGGAAATTGAATCAGCACTAGTGCTTCACCCTGCCGTTGCGGAAGCTGCTGTTGTTGGTTATCCTCACGATATAAAAGGCCAAGGAATTTACGCTTTTGTAACGCTAAAAGATAATGTTGTCCATCCCCCTGTTTACGGGGGGAGGCTAGAAGGTGGGCAAGAAAGCTACCCTAATAAGAATATAGCCCCCCACCCAACCTCCCCCCGTAAACAGGTGGAGGAGCTTCTGCTTGAATTAAAAAACTTAGTTGCAAAGGAAATTTCTGCAATTGCAAAACCTGATTTAATTCAATTTGTTACTGGGCTTCCTAAAACTCGCTCTGGAAAAATCATGCGAAGAATTCTTCGCAAAATTGCAGAAAATAATTTTGAAAATCTAGGCGATACAAAAACCTTGTTAAACCCTGAAGCGGTTGATGAGATAATAAATAACCGCCTGAATAAAAATTAAGAACAAATAATTTTAATATAGCGATATTTTTAAGCCAGTTAAGATAGTTAAAGGCAATCCCGGTCTAACACCAGAAGGCCTTGCTGATGCAACATATATCTCATCTAAAATATTTCTGCCATTTACATACGCCCTAACTTTCTTAGAAATTTCATAATCAGCAGTGGCGTCTATTGTCCAGAAATCTTCAATTAAATTATTTGGTGCGATGATGCCATTTCCAGCAACAGCACGCATTTCATCTGTATATTTTGCGGAGAGTTCTACGCTCCATTTATCCGCCTCAACTCCAGAAGCAAGATATAATTGATTGTTAGGCGTGTAAGGCAATTCATCATTTTTAGTAACTGTTCCCCACTCAGCAAAGTTACTAACAAATCCATTTTCAAAATTAGCCCTTGTATGAGTATAAGATAAAGTTAATGGAAGCCTATAATCTGTAATGGCCAATAATTTTGAAACATCATATTGAGTAGTAAATTCAATGCCTTTAACAACAGCTTCACCACCATTGAAGCTATCGCCAGTGCCAGTGCCTCCAGATGCAAATGTATCTCTGCCAATTAGATTACGATAATCAGTTAAAAAACCTGCCAATTCTAGATTGAGATTATCAGAAATATATCTGCCACCTAATTCATAATTTGTGCTTTCTTCCTCGTCAGTAAATGCTTGCTGAGCATTATTTGGCACACCCGGAGGGGCAAAACCTTTATGAACACCAGCAAAGAATTTATAATTATCATTAAGATGATAAGTTGCTCCAATGCCCGGTATTATAACATCTAATGTATTAGTAAAAACATTTAATGCAGTGCCAGTTCTTAGAGGGTCTGAATTGCCGTAATCCTGCCTTTTAAGATCAATCCTCTCATATCTAACCCCGGGCGTTACATCTAAATTAATGAAGGAAAATTTATTTTCCACATAGCTACTAAATGCTCTACCAGATTGGATTCTATTACCCGCACCGCCAGCAGCACCATATGATGTAATAGAAGGTGAGCCATTTTGCATTACAAAATTATCTTCTCTTTGAAATCTATCTTCTTCATCTCTATGAAGCCTAACACCAAAATCTAGGGCATTGTGAATATTAAGGAAATCATAATTATATTTCAAATTAGATTGAACGCCCTCTGAAATATATGATCTAGCATTATTTCTTTGATGAAAATTCACACCCGCTGAATTAGCGCCAGTAATTGCATTATAATATGCCGCAAAGCCAGTTGGATTATCTAAAACTTGAGTTATAGAACGCCTTGTTCCACCAATGGTAAGGCCATCTAAGCGATACCAAGATCTATCAAATTCATTTCTATAAATACTTGTTGTTACATCTAAATGAGGATTTAATTCTACAAAGTGTGTAAGGGCAATCTGTTTTGCATGAGAATTCATATTATCCATTTGTGACGAAGCATATCTTCTAAATGGGTTTAGGGTAAAATCTTGCCTTGTAAGCCCTAAATATGTTTCATTTGAAAGCTCATTATAATATCCAAGTTTTAATTCTAAATCTTGATAAATATCAGCTGACGCATCAGTTGAAACCCTAAATTTTGTAACCACATCTTCAATATCAAAGCCATTATCACCACCTATAAAATCTATGTTCTTAAAGCCAGATGATTCTTTATGAAATGCATTAAGCATAACGCCATAATTACCAGCAGTAGTGCCAGTTGTAAGCCCCGTACGATATGAATCGAAACTTCCGCCCTCTAATAAAATATCTGCTTGATTGCCATTTGGAATTGGCTTTGAAACAAGATTCAAAATTCCATTTGTAGTTCTTGGGCCATATTTTACCGCACCTGCACCTTTTATTACCTCAAGAGAATTTACTCTTTCCATTTGCGGAAAATAATATGCTTCAGGTGCGGAATAAGGTGCTGGTGCAATTAAAATACCATCTTCCATAAGCGTAATATCGGCAGAGCGATTGGATCTACCCCCCCTAATCGCGATATTTGGTCGCAAACCAAAGCCATCTTCTTCCTGCACGATAACGCCAGAAACCTCTCTTAAAATTCTATTTACATCGCTATATTTATTTTTTTCTAGCCTAACTTTATCTATTATTGTAGCAGAGCCAGAGATAGAATTTTTCTTATCCGCAGTGCCGATAACTGTTACAGATTGAAGTTTTTTATCCTGAATATTTTCTACAAAATTTTTCGCAAAGGAATTAAAGGAAAAACCAAGTAAAATTATAAAATTTATAACGATAGCTAATATGTAGTTTGAGAAATTATTCATCGAGAAAGATTATTAATTAAATTTAACAATCCTCAGTAATGATAATTATTATCATGTCAATTTTATATTTAACATTTTTAACGATAATTATTAGAATTTAATTGAGTATTTAACCATAGGTTGAAAAATCAAGTAACCTTTTAGTCACAAAAAATTATTAAATATCTTTTTTACTAGCCTTTTATTAATGTTTAGTTAATATTCAAATAGTTATGAATTAAATTTCAGTAAATTTCGCTTATCAACGAATAGTTTTTTCAAATGAGAATACTTCTTATAGAAGATGATATTTCTACTGCAAAATCAATAGAGTTAGCCCTAGCAACTGAAGGTATTGTCTGCGATATAGCAGGCAATGGTGAGGAGGGTTTGGACTTTGCAAGAATGTATGAATATGACATTATAATTCTTGATATGATGTTGCCAGATGTTGATGGCTTTGAGGTTTTACGCAGATTGAGGCGTGCAAATATTAAAACGCCAGTGATGATTCTTTCTGGCTTAACTGGCTCTGATAGCAAAGTTAAAGGGCTTGGAATTGGTGCTGATGATTATGTTACAAAACCATTTAATCGTGGCGAGTTAATTGCTAGAATTCAAGCTATTGTTCGTCGTTCTAAGGGAAATTCAACTTCTAAGTTAAAAGTTGGTAAAATATCTTTGGACATGGACGCTAGAAGTGTTGAAATAGGTGGTAAACCTATGAATTTAACCAGTAAAGAATATAGCATATTAGAAATAATGATGCTTCGTAAAGGAACGCCTATTAAGAAAGAAACTTTCCTTGCACATCTTTACGGCGGAATTGATGAGCCTGAAATAAAAATCATTGATGTATTTGTTTGCAAGCTTCGCAAAAAAATTGAAGAGGTAGCTGGCGAAAACTACATTGAAACTTTATGGGGTAGAGGTTATTGCATTAAAGATCCTAATGAAAAAAATATCCTAGCTGGCAACGAAAACCAAGAATAAAGTTTCATTATGAAAAGAATATATTTAATGAGGCATTCTAAGGCTGGGCAAACAGATAAGAATATGCTTAGTGATCACGAACGCACTCTCACTAAAAAGGGGGAGGATCAAGCATCACTAGTTGCTCCTTATTTCTTGAAGCATTATAAAGATAATCCACCTGAAGTTATTTTTTCTTCAACCGCAATTAGAGCAAAGCAAACAGCTTCTCTTTTCAAAAAATTCTTTTCGCATAATCCTGAAATTGAAATTAAAACTTTTCAAGATTTATATGTTACATCACCTGAGCAAATTTTGGACATTATAAATAGATGTAGTGATGATTATAAATCTATTTTAATTATAAGCCATTGCCCTGGTTTGCAAGAGTTTGCAGTTAGTTTTGCAAGAAGCGGTGATAAAACTAAATTTAGAGAGATGCGAGCAAACTTTCCCCCCGGTTCATTCGCAACTTTTAATTCTGAGGTAAAGAACTGGTATGAAATTACCAACAATTCTGCTATTCTTTTAGATTTTGTAAACGGCAAAAAGCTTTAACTCTTCGTCAGCTCTTCAATTCTTTGTGCGACATCAAAAGATTTATCAATTTTGAAAACTAGATTTGGAATTGTTCTTATATTCATTTGTTTGCCAATCTGCCATTTGAGTTTGCTTGCAATAGATTGCAGAATTTCAGATGTATTTTTTGATTCTACGCCACCAAGTGGAATAAAATAAACATCGGCATAGTTCAAATCTGGAGTAACTTGCACTTCTGAAATTGTGATGTTTATTGCCTTAAAAGTATTGGGATCATAAACATCTCCTCGCATAAAAAAATTACTTAATATGGATTTGATTTCCTGACCAACTTTTAACTGCCTAGTGGAAAAATTTTTCATAACGATAATTAGCCTTCAAATACCCTTTGCTCTTTAACAACTTCAAAGGCCTCAATTATATCACCTTCTCTAATATCTTCATAATTTTCAAAAGCCATTCCGCATTCAAAACCTTCTTTAACTTCTGCAACCTCATCTTTGAAGCGTTTGAGAGTTTTGAGCTTGCCTTCATGAATCACCACATTATCACGAATTAAGCGAACACCTGCACCACGCTTTACCAGCCCTTCCTTAATTCTACAGCCTGCAACCTTACCATATTTGGACATTTTGAACACTTGCAGAATTTCTGCATTACCCAAAAATTGTTCCCTAATAACAGGGGAAAGAAGCCCTGAAACTAAGCCTTTAATATCATCAAGTAAGTTATAAATAATATTATAATATCTAACTTCAATTTTTTCTCTTTCAGCTAGAGCTTTTGCATTCGCCTCAGCACGCACATTAAAGCCCATAATAACGGCTTTGACGGCTGATGCTAATTGAATGTCAGATTCACTAATTGCACCAGCTGCTTGATGAACAACCTTAATTTTAACTTCCTCACTAACTATTTTGCCAATTGAGCTAACGATTGCTTCAACTGAGCCGTGAACATCACCTTTAATAATTACATTGAGTTCTTTATTGCCATCTTTAGCCATTTTGAATAGGCTTTCAATGCCACCAGAAGATGCGTTAGTTAGTTTTTGTTTTTCAATAATTTGAAGTTTTTTACGATACTCAACAACATCTCTTGCGATTTTTTCATTATCCGCAATTGAGAAAACTTCGCCAGCTTGAGGCACTTCGTCAAAACCTAAAACTTCAACCGGCTTGGAAGGCTCTGCTGTTTCTAGGTTATTACCATTTTCATCAACGATAGTTTTGATTTTACCAAAAGCAGTGCCAGCAATTATCAAATCACCTTTTTTAAGAGTTCCTTTTTGAACAAGTAAAGTTGCAACAACCCCCCTGCCCTTATCAATCTTAGATTCAATAACTGTTCCACGAGGTTTTTGTTTTTTGCTTGCCTTAAGATTAAGCATTTCTGCTTGAACTAAAATAGCATCAAGCAAGCCATCAATATTTATTTTTTGCTTTGCAGAAATTTCAACTGCTTGAACTTCACCGCCATATTCTTCAACGATTACATCATAATTAAGAAGCTCCTCTTTTACTCTTCTTGCGTTAGCATCAGGTTTATCAATTTTATTTACTGCAACGATAATTGGAACATTCGCAACTTTTGCGTGATTAATTGCCTCAATAGTTTGAGGCATAACGCCATCATCAGCCGCAACAACTAGAATAACAATATCAGTAACATTCGCACCCCTTGCACGCATTGCAGTGAACGCCGCGTGACCTGGCGTATCAATGAAAGAAATTTTTTCACCATTTTTAGTAGTTACTTGATAAGCACCGATATGTTGAGTAATTCCGCCAGCTTCACCACTTACAACATCAGCTTTTCTGATTGTATCAAGTAGAGAAGTTTTGCCGTGATCCACATGCCCCATAATGGTAACAACTGGTGGGCGTGATTCTAAATCTGCCTCATTCACAATTTCTTCTTGTAGAGAATTTTCTATGTCAGAAGCTAAAACTCTTTTTGGAATGTGCTTAAATTCAGTAACTAGAAGCTCAGCGGTATCAGCATCAATTTCATCAACAGCACGCTTAATCATACCAAGTTTCATCAGCTCTTTTATTACTTCTTGAACGCGAACTGCCATTCTATTTGATAAATCTTGAATTGAAATAAATTCAGGGATTATAATTTCTTTTGCTTGGAAAACTTGCTCAGTTTGACTTACAAGCTTCATTTTCTGTTTTTGCTTTTTACGCTTGTAAGCTGCAATTGATCTAACCCTCTCCTCACCATCAAAATCAACCGCTTGAGAAATAGTAAGTTTTTTTAGTTTTTTATCATCAAAATTATCATCTCCAAATTTTGGCTTTCCAGCTGAAGTTTTTTTCCTCTCTTCAATTTCGCTATCTAAGTCTTCTTTAGTTATCTTTCCAGTAGGTTTTTTCTTAGGAAGCCCAAGAGCGTTAGTTTCAAAAGGGTTTCCAGAGAAAACATTTTTTTCTTGCTGTTGTTTTGCCCTTTCTTCTTTTTGTTTTGGAGATAATGCATCTAAGTTTCTAATTTCATTAGTTTCTAGAGAGTGAACTCTCTTTCCGCCAAGTGGTGTTGGGTTTGGAATGGGAGAAGATTTTTTAGGATCTTCCTTTTTTACAGGAGCAGTTAAAACTTCTTCGTCATTATTTCTTTGAATGGCAATTTCAATTCCAACTTTACCAACATGATGATTTTCTTGTTGGGCTTTTCTTCTTTCTTCAGCGAATTTAATAGCTTCTAAGCGAGCCTTTCTTTCATGTTCCGTTAAGTTAGAATCATCATTGGTAAGAAAATCTTCATTTTTATCAATTTTGAAAGAACGAGATTTTTTAACCTCAACCATCACAGATTTACTTTTACTTCTAGAGATAGATTGCTTTACTGAGCTAACTTCCAGCTTTTTACCGAGTGAAAGTGATAATGTTTTATTGTTATTTGATGTATTATCTGTCATTTTTTATTGTGTTATTAGTATTAATTATTAATTACTTTGTTTTATTTTGTGTTTTGTTTAATTTAATATATATTTTTTGGCTGTATTCCTAAGTTTTGGTGCATTATGTATAAAAAACAATTATAGTCAAATGAAATGAATATTTTTGTGATTCTGAGCAAAGCGAAGAATCTAAAGAGATTTTTAGATCTTTCGCTTTGCTCAAGATGACAAGTTTTCAATTATTTTTAGCTTACATTTTATATCTTTATGAAAAATTTTTTATTAGCGTTATCAATTGATTGTCCTGCAACTCCAATAGTTAATTTCAAAACTGAAACGGGCTTTGACAAAGATGGTAAAAGGCTTTCAGGGTGCGGTTTTGCTTGGTATCCAGAAGATAAGAATGCTTGCGTTTTACTTAAAGATGCAGGTTCATTTGCTGAAACTGGTCGCCCAAAAGTGATTGATGAATGGCGAAGATTTCGTTCTTCAACATTCCTTTTTAATTTTTATGGAGCATCTTATGATGCAACCCTTCAAAACACTCAGCCTTATGTAAACAAGCTAGGTGGTAAGGAAATTTGCTGGCTTCACCAAGGAACACTTGATATTTACGCCCTTAGAGAAATTTATAATAAGAATAAGAAAAATATTTTTCAGCCTTTAGGAACTACGGATTCTGAGTTGGTTTTTGATATAATCCTCAATAAATGTTATAAAAAAAATATTGATTCAATCAAAGATATAGGTTGGGAAAATTTATATAAATGGCTGAAAGACTTCAATGAATTTGGTTCTGCAAATATAATTTTTTCTGATGGGCAATATATGGTGGCTTTTCATGGTAAAAACACGCCAGAAAAACTTTATTGGAAAAGAAGAATCCCGCATAATGCAACCCATGGTTTAGCTTCATCTGATAATGATATAGATTTTGATTTTACAAATGGAATAGATAGAATTAGAACTCATATAATTATCGCATCTGAAAAGATGTCTGATAACCCTAACTGGAAAGAGCTTGAAGAATCGCAGATGATAGTATGCTCTCATGGTTCTGTGATATGGAATTCTAATGAAATAAGTATGAAAAATAAAAATAATCAAAACCAAAAACAAGTATATCTTCCGCAACAAGAATTACAGCTTAGTGCAAACACAAATAGCCCTCCAAACAGCTTGTTTGAGAGTAATGGACAATTTAAGAATTTTGTTGAAAATAATTGCGTTCCAACTTCTCGTGAGTTTGATTATTACATCAGCAACAACCTCTTGCATCATAACGCAAGAATGATGCAAGTTACGCATGAAACCACCTATACATATGATTCACCAATTGAGAGAAGTGAGCATGTTTTCAGGTTAATACCAATGTATAATCGGTTTCAGCAGGTTTTGGAATACTCACTTGATGTTGATGTTCCTGCGGAAAGAATGATTTATAGAGATGTTTTCAATAATGATATTGTTCACATGACTATTGAAAAACCATACTCTGAAATAAAAATAGTTAGTAAAAGTAAGGTTTTAATTAGCAGAATTGATCCTGATGATTTTTCTCACCCACTTAGAAAAGTTTCAATTCCATATGCTTGGATGCCAGGGCAAAGGCAGATGATGCAAGCTTATCTTATGCCTCAAGAACTCCCTGAAACGCAACTGCGTGAACTCACTGATTTTGCTATGAGTTTTGTTAGAAGAAATGATTATAATCTTTATGAAACTCTAAAAGATATAAACCGCACTATATATAAAGATTTCAAATATCAAGTTGGTGCAACTGAGTTAAACACTAATGCTTTTGAAGTTTATGTTCTTCGTAAAGGTGTTTGTCAAGATTTTGCAAATTTACTCATTTGCTTGGCTCGCTTACTTAGCATTCCAGCTCGTTATAGAATGGGCTACATTTATACAGGTGCAGATTATGCTAATAAAATCCAATCTGAGGCAACGCACGCTTGGGCAGAGCTTTATATACCTTATGTTGGCTGGCGAGGTTTTGACCCTACAAACGGAAAACAAGTTGACCAAGATTACATAAGGGTTGCTTGTGGCAGAAACTATCTTGATGCCACCCCTACAACTGGCACAATCTATAAAGGTGGCGGAAAAGAAACCCTAAAAGTAAATGTCAAAACAGAAATTGTTAGTGAGTAAGTGTTTTGAATTATAATTAAAAATTTTCAGTTAAATCCTTATTTAGCTTTAGCATATTATCAATTAAGTTTTGCTGAAAATCATCTGAGGTACCATATTTTTCAAACATTTCTCTTTTTACTTCTTTTGAAGGCTCACCATTCCCGTAGCTAACAATCTCGCCAAAATTGGATAGCTCTAGCCCGTTTGGATTATCAATATTATTCATAAAAGAGAAATAATCTGAGGCTTTCATTCTTACATAAGCAAAAATTGGCGATGAATTTTCATCTTCACCCGTAATTAGAAAAACTATTTTCAAGTCATCATCAACTAGTTTCTTAAAATCTTGAAAATTTTCAGACATCATCTTCTTTTTGAATTAGATAAATCAATATTAGTAACAGCTTTTATAATTGAATTATAAGTTTCTTTATCAGCAATTTTTATTACTGCCATTGTTCCAAGAACATTTGATAATGTTGCACATAATACGCCAACTGACTTAATTGCCAACTCTTTTCCACTTACATTATCCATCTGGTTTACAATCTCCATCGAACGATAATAGCAAGAGATAAAAGCAGGAAGGTAAGCTGTGGTTTTAGGAACATTACCCATTGTAACAAGCATTTTTGCAGCTAAATTAATGCTACCATCAACTATCTTATTTTTAGTAGGTGCAACTCTTTCTTGATAAGTAGTTTTAATACCAGATAAAACATTTGTTAAGCCAGTAAATATTTGAGTTTTATTATCTATAATATCTACAGCTTGCGTAATACCATTAGAAATTGAAGTTAAGTTTTTGCCAATTTGCCCTTCAGTGGATATAATTTTAGCTGTTGGCCTGAATATTTTTAATTTTATACCCTCAGTTGTATTGGATATTTTTTCGCCCAAATTTCTTATGCCATCTAATGCTTTGCTACCCCATTCTGTTTCCATTGGTAATATCCAAAATGAAAGCCCTGCCACACCAAGATAACCAAAACTTGCCTTGCTTCTGGATCTTTTTCAAAGATGCTAGCAACTATCATGGAGCCTATACTAAATCCAGTGAACATTGCACCAGTAAATTCATATGGGAAATCCTTGTAATTACCAGCTTTCTTAACTTGCCTCAAAATTGGATTTGGCGTTCTTTCATATTCGTTTAATTGATCCATTCTCTTTAAAAAATTATCAACATACTCACTTACACCAATATCTCTATCTTCATCTGCAAAAAATGGATTATCTTGTCCAATTCCTAAACTAGTATAAATTTTATTAGAAATTTTAAGAGTTTCAAATCTATCATTACTATAAGCTAAATAGAAATCTTTTAACTCTTTTTTTAGCAAAGAGTTTTCTCTTTCAAAAGTTCTAATAGCATCACTTGTATACATAGGATTGCTATTAATATAATTGGATGAATCTATTAAAGGGTGCAAGCTACCTTTATTAATAAAATTCTCTACTCCTAGATTTAATTTGGAATCTTCATTCAAATTATCAATTATTTTTTTGATAGAATTAAAACCTTTTAAACTTAAAGAAATGGATGTTAAACCTCTAATGCCCTTTATAAGGATTTTCCAATAATTATCTTCTAATTGAATGTCATTATTTAATCCTTTTATTAATGTTTCGAGTTCATGAGTTTTTTTTGAGAGTTTACTTGTATCATATATTTTTACATCTAAATCTACGCCACCAAGTTTTATAGAAGAAATTGGATTATTATTTAAGAAAACCTTTTTTGTCTCTTCAATAATTTCTTTAGATTTTTCTACGATCTTTAAAAGAGGATAATCTCTATCTAATTCTGTAGGATTTGTTGTTCTTGAAAGTAATGAAAATCCATTTTGTAAATCTTGGACTGCCTTTGTATGCATGTTATAAAGAATTGAGCCAACTAATTTAAGAGTTTTTTCTTCATATTGTTTTGGAATCTGCTGTTCTTGCGTTGCTTTTAGATAATCACAAATTAATGCACCTCCTCCAATAGCAGTTACCGAAAGCCCTTGAATTATATTACCAGTTAATGCAGAAGCAACGCCAGATGCCGTAACCGCCATTAAGTGAACTGATCCAGTTAGGCCCTCACCAACAGCAGGGCTTTCTAAAAATATTTTTCTTAAATTTGATTTTGTAAAAAGCTCAGGAAATTTTTTATAAATTTCGCTAAGATTTATTGATTGAATTTTAGCAGAAAATATTTTTTTGAAAAAAAAATTCATCAAAAAGCCTTAAATTAAAAAATCTATCTTAAAAAAAATAACATAAAAACATTAAAAAAACGTTAAGCTTTTTTGGTTTTTATTTCTTCAACTAAATTTGCGATAACCTGTTGTAAATCAATAGTTTCCTGTTTTTCGCTACCTAAACGGCGGAGATTTACTTTGTTTTCCGCCACTTCCTTACTGCCAATAGTGAATACCACTGGTATTTTGGCGTGCATATGTTCACGAATTTTATAGGAGATCTTCTCATTTCTTAAATCAGTAAAGGCTCTAAAACCTAGGTTTTTAAGCTGTTCTAAAACTTTATTCGCATAATTTATTTGTGCTTCGTCTTCTGAAATAGTGCAGATTGCAACCTGCTCAGGGGCAAGCCAAAGCGGGAATTTACCAGAATATTGCTCAATCAAAATGCCAATAAATCGCTCAAAAGAGCCTAAAATCGCACGATGCAACATCACAGGGCGGTGCTTTTTATCATCTGCACCAACATAGCTTGCATCTAGGCGTTCTGGCAGAACTAAATCCACTTGAAGTGTGCCGCACTGCCAATCACGGCCGATTGCATCAACTAGAGTGAACTCTAATTTGGGGCCATAAAAAGCGCCTTCGCCGGAATTAAGAACCCACTCCAAACCGCTTGCATCTGCGGCTTGTTTGAGGGCGGCCTCAGATTTATCCCAAGTAGCATCGTCCCCTGCCCTAGTTTCTGGTCTATCTGAAAATTTGATTTTGATTTTATCAAAGCCAAGCTCGTTATAAACTTCTTTTAGCAATTTACAGAATGCGATAACCTCACTTTCAATTTGGTCTTCAGTGCAGAAAATATGTGCATCATCTTGCGTAAAGCCACGCACACGCATCAACCCGTGCAGAGAGCCACTTGGCTCATTACGATGGCAAGAGCCAAATTCCGCCATTCTAAGCGGAAGCTGACGATATGAATGTGATTCATTATTGAAAATCTGCACATGGCAAGGGCAGTTCATAGGCTTAATTGCAAGCACCCTTTCTTCATCAGATTCACTGGTGAACATAGCCTCACGATATTTACTCCAGTGCCCAGAGGCCTCCCAAAGTTTTCTATCAACCAGAATTGGTGTTTTTACTTCAACATAGCCATTAGCAAGAATTTTTTCACGAATATAATTTTCAAGCGTTCTGTAAAGTGTCCAGCCTTTAGGATGCCAGAACACTTGCCCTACAGCTTCTTCCTGAATGTGAAATAATTTAAGTTCCTTACCAAGTTTGCGGTGGTCTCTCTTTTCAGCCTCTTCCATCATATGAAGATATTTATCAAGCTCCTTCTTGCTCGCAAATGCAACGCCATAGACCCTTTGGAGCATTTTATTCTTGGAATCTCCTCGCCAATAAGCCCCAGAAACCTTAGTTAATTTGAACCCATCAGCAGGAATTTGATTTAGATTACGAAGATGCGGCCCCCTGCATAAATCAACAAATCTCTTATCTTCGCCCTGCCAATATATAGAAATTTTGCCTTTTTCAGTGGTGTCATCATCTTTTGCTTTTTCAATAATATCAACTTTATAGGGTTCATTCCTTTGCTTAAAAAGTTCTATTGCCTTAGTTTTTTCAACCATTTCACGAGTTACCGAAGAATTTTCAGCGATAATTTCTCGCATTCTTTTTTCGATGCGTTCAAAATCTTCAAGGCGAATTGTTTCTGGTGTTTCAACATCATAATAGAAGCCGTTTTCAATGGTAGGGCCTATTGCTAATTTACAATCCTTATATATTTCTTTTAACGCCCTAGCTAAAACTTGTGCTGTAAGAGTATGACGCATCACATCAAGCCCATCTTGATTTTTGAGAGTGAGAAGCTCCAGCTTTGAGTTATCATTTATTAGGATATAAATATCTGTTTGAACTCCGTTCACTATGGCTGCAACTGCGGCTTTCGCAAGGTTTGCTGAAATATTTTCTGCAATTTCCAAGCTAGAAACTGAAGAATCAAATTCACGAACTGAATTATCTGGTAGGGTAATTTTTGGCATCTATATAAAGTGATATTTTATTGTTGATAATTAATAGAAGTTTTTCACATTATTTCAACTAGTTGATTTATTGCCGGTAAAAAAATCTAATTTAAGTTTTACAGTGGCTAAAAATGATTGATATTTTTGAAAAACTCCCCTGCACTCTAGTTGCAGTAAGATATAACAAACAATAAAAATCAAAATTAAAATTATTTTTTCTTGCTTGAAAGAAAAAAAAGTTTTATTAAGCACCCATAGCAAAAGATAGGCTAAAAATGTTTGCTTATTTTCAATTAAATAAAACTGGAGAAATCTTATGTCTAAAGCTAAGTTTGAGAGAACTAAACCTCACTGCAATATTGGCACAATTGGCCACGTTGACCACGGTAAAACAACATTAACAGCTGCTATCACAACTGTTCTTTCTAAATCAGGTAAGGCGGAAGCTCGCAAATATGATCAAATTGATGCTGCACCTGAAGAAAAAGCTCGTGGTATTACTATTAACACTGCGCACGTTGAGTATGAAACTGATACTCGTCACTATGCACACGTTGACTGCCCAGGCCACGCTGACTATGTAAAAAACATGATTACTGGTGCTGCTCAAATGGACGGTGCAATTTTAGTTGTTAACGCTGCTGATGGCCCAATGCCTCAAACTCGCGAACATATTCTCCTTGCTCGCCAAGTTGGTGTTCCTGCGATTGTTGTTTATATGAACAAAGTTGATCAAGTTGATGATAAAGAGCTTCTTGACCTTGTTGAAATGGAAATTCGTGAACTTCTTTCTTCTTATGGTTTCCCTGGTGATCAAATCCCTATCGTGAAAGGTTCTGCATTAGCTGCACTTGAAGGTAGAGATGCTGAAATCGGTGAAAATTCTATTTTAGAATTAATGAAACAAGTTGATGCTTATATTCCTCAGCCAACCCGTGTTCTTGATAAGCCATTCCTTATGCCAGTAGAAGATGTATTCTCAATTGAAGGCCGTGGAACAGTTGTTACTGGTCGTGTTGAGCAAGGCGTTATTAAAGTTGGTGAAGAGATTGAAATAGTTGGTTTCAAGCCTACTATTAAAACTACTTGCACAGGTGTTGAAATGTTTCGTAAACTTCTTGATCAAGGTGAAGCTGGTGATAACGTTGGTGTTCTACTTCGTGGAACTAAGCGTGAAGAAGTTGAGCGTGGTCAAGTTCTTGCTAAACCTGGTTCTATTACTCCACACACACAATTTGAAGCAGAAGTTTATATTTTAACTAAAGAAGAAGGTGGCAGACATACTCCATTCTTCTCTAACTATCGCCCACAATTCTACTTCAGAACAACTGACGTAACTGGTAGCATCACGCTTCCAGCTGGAACTGAGATGATTATGCCTGGCGATAACACTAAATTTATTGTTGAACTTCTTTCACCTGTTGCGATGGATGAAGGCCTTCGTTTCGCTATCCGTGAAGGTGGCAGAACGGTTGGTGCTGGCGTTGTTTCTAAAGTTGTGAAATAATAACTAGTATCAGTTTTCAGTGCAAGTATTAACTTACTTGCACTGATACTTAAAAATTTTTACCCCACCCCTCAAAAGGTGGGGTTTTTTGTTAAATAAACTTTGATATTAAATAAATTTGTTTTATAAATTTTCCGAATCAAAATAATTTTAAGCCATGAATACTAAACTCTCCGTTTATGAAATTATTGAAAAGAAAGATGAGGCTGTTAGCCATACTCTCTCCGTAATTCTTGATGATGAGCCGGGTGCTTTATCAAGGGTGATTGGCGTTTTTACTAGCCGTGGCTATAATATTGATTCTCTAACCGTTAGCTCGGTTGATGATGAGCGTGCGGTTTCCAGAATAACGATTGTTACAAAAGGTTCTTACGCAGTTATTGAGCAAATTATGGCATTACTAAATAGGCTTGTGCCAGTTTATTCAGTTAAAGATTTAACCTATGATAGCCCCCATATTGAGCGTGCCTTGGCTTTGGTTAAAGTTCTAAGTGATAAGCCTGAAGATAGAACCGCTGCCCAAGCATTGGCTGATAGATTTGGTGCTAGAACTATTGATTCAACGCCAGAATCATTCGTTTTTGAACTAGCAGATTTACCTGCAAAAATTGAAAAATTCATTACTCTTATGAAGCCATTTGGCGTTAAAGAAGTCGCCAAAACTGGCGTAACCGCCCTTTCTAAAGGTAAAGAAGTTATTGAGTTTTAATAGGTTTGGTGCCCCAACGCGGAGTAACCTCGAACCAAATAACAGAGTTTTTTGAATCAATCAACACTTTAGGAGAGGTGTTTTCCGCCCCGCCTACATTGGGAGGGAAGATATTTGAATGGCAGCCGATTCTTCAAGCTTTATAAAAAGCAACTATATTTCAATGAGATAAGAAATGAAGCTTCTGATTAGTGTTTTTTTAACTTTTTTGTGATAAAATGAATTCTAATAATAAATTTAAAAAATTCAGTCTTAAATACTAATGAAAAATGGTTCTGAAAATTTTCTGAAGAATTATAATCCAGATTCTTATTTTAAGGAATTGAAGCGTAATAATAGGTCTGAGTATTCTGATAAAGAGAAAATTATATCACATAAACTATCTCCTGAATTTCTTGAATCAGAGGCTGACTTTACTAGATCTTTATTTAAAAAATTAATTAAAGGTTATAACCTTATAAATGATATAGAAAATTGGGCATTTTTAGATCAAAGTGGAAAAGAAGTATTTTTAAAAAATTTTATAAAAAATATTTCTGAAGCTAGTAACTTGAAATATGATATTCATATTGAATTCTCAACTGATGGTAAGGGCATATATCACCAATCTATGCTTGACACACACTTCCTGTTTTTACCGAAAGATTTAAACGCTTTTAAAAGTCCTGAAGTTTTAATTAGTGCTTTAGCACATGAAATACTTGGGCATGGAAGAGGTTATGAAAAGTATTCTAGCATGGTTGGAACCGAAGAAGATAAAAATGCTATAAGGCTACAGAATATGCCTTATAGCAAATATTACATTCAAGCGAATGAAGATATTAATTTATATAAATCTCAGCCTTCAGAAGTCCACGCTAGGCATGTTCAAAAGGTTTTTATTGAAGAATTGATAAAACTTAAACCAGACCTAGAGGGTTTGCAACAAGAGTATAAAAGACTTTCAGAAAATAAACTGCTTAATGAAATAAAAACAGAAAACACTTTAACTAACATAGTTGACGGTGGAACAACAAAAGACAAACTACTATTTGATCTCCCAAAATTTCTAGAAAAATAATGAACAAATTACAATACACAAAATTTGGATTATTTAGAATTGTTACTAGCAAGAATAATGGTGATTATGCTTGGTGGATTCTAAAACTTGAACCACTGAAAGAAAAGATTTTTGAAAAAGATGTTGAACTAGGAAAAGCGTTAAACCTTGATAGTTATGGGGTGGTTCTTAAAAAAGGTTATGGTGAAAACCCACCTGAAGAAATTATTCAAGAAATAAAAGATATGATTAAAAATTAGTGGTTCTATGCCACTCCGCTTTAGTATGGTTTGGTGCCCCCGGTCGGAATCGAACCGACACACCTTGCGGTATCGGATTTTGAATCCGACGCGTCTACCAGTTCCACCACAGGGGCTAATCTAGAAATGATTTATACCACCCTTCCAAAAAAATCAAGATAGGGTTTAATAAAACTTTCTATAATTCTCTAAAAAATTATTGTAAAAATCCAGGAATTTATCTTCAGAGATTGCTTGTCGGATTTTTGCCATTAAATCCAAATAAAACGCTAAATTAGCTTGTGAGCAAAGCATACAGCCAAGTATTTCATCTGATTTCATCAGGTGATGCAAATAACCCTTAGAATACTGACTTAAAGCTTTATGTTCACTTGTTTCATCAAGTGGAGATTTATCATCAGCAAATTTAGAATTTTTGATATTTATAGCACCATTCCAAGTGAAAATCTGACCATTTCTGCCACTTCTAGTGGGAAGCACGCAATCAAACATATCAACGCCTCTAGCGATTGCTTCAACCAAATCATCAGGCTTGCCAACACCCATTAAATAGCGGGGTAAATTTTCAGGGATTGCAGGCAAGGTAAAATCAAGCACTCTTAGCATTTCCGCTTGCCCCTCGCCAACTGCAAGCCCGCCTATCGCCATTCCATCAAACCCAATTTTAAGAAGTTCTTCCGCGGATTTCAAGCGTAAATCCTCATAAACACTGCCTTGCACGATACCGAATAAGAGGTATTCAGAACTTCGGAACTCCGGAACTTCAGAATTTCGGAAATTTTGAATTCTGGAGTTCTGAGGTTCTGAAGATCCGAGGTTCTGCTTCTTAAGCTCCCCAAAGCTTTTTTTACTCCTTTCCGCCCACCTTAAAGATAACTCCATTGATTTTTTGGCAACCTCGTGAGTTGCAGGAAACGGCGTGCATTCATCAAATATCATTGTAATATCAGCACCAATATTATGCTGAATTTCCATTGAACGCTCAGGCGAAATCATATGCTTTGAGCCATCTATGTGAGATTGAAACTGAACGCCCTCCTCAGTAATTTTTCGGATTTTAGAAAGGCTCATTACCTGAAAACCCCCAGAATCCGTAAGTATCGGCTTATTCCAATTCATAAATTTATGCAACCCGCCAAATTCCGCAATCCTCTCAGATGTTGGACGAAGATTAAGATGATAAGTATTACCTAGAATTATCTGCACGCCAATTGCGTGCAAATCATCCACCGCAACCGCCTTCACCGTTCCAGCCGTTCCAACTGGCATAAAGATTGGCGTTTGAATCTCCCCATGAGGCGTTATAAGCGTTCCAAGCCTCGCCTTGCCTGATTTTTTATGTAAGGTAAAATTTTTCAGTTTCTTTAACATTATTTTAACTATTTTGTATTAGTATCAAGCTCAATTAATTCAACAAATAGTTTTATGCAAAATTTTTTATTGCAAATTCAGCCACAACAGGCATTTCAGAATGCTCAAATAAAATTTAGTGGTAGTAAATTATCAAAATTTCAGCTTAATTATACAAATGAGCCATCAGCAAAATATAGACCAGAAGGCTTTGCATTGGATTTTGCTGAAATTGATCTTGGTGAAGATGATTCTAAAAAAAATTTTCCTATTAGATTAGAAGTTTTCCCTCATACTCAATATGGTTTTAGCGAGCCCATATTTAGCAAAGATAAATCTTCATATCATATTCAAGCAGAGAATCCTTATATGGAAGGTCTAATTTCAGATTATGTAGATAAATATTTCGGCTCAGATTATAGCTATTACAGGGAAGTAATGTATCAATCTAAATTACTAGAGCAAGGAGGAAAACTTGAAGAATACCAGTATGTTAGATACTCCCTAGGTGAAAAAATTGATCAAGAATTATATATTAAATTTGACATAGCAATGATGGGCGAAGGAAGCAATCTAAGAAATTACAAAATCTTAGAAAATCAAATTAGTATTTATGATCTTATAAATAATAAAACTATAACTATAAAATTAGATAGCAATGGAATGAGTGTTACTTCACCTGAAAGAGATATGAATAAATCAGAAATTGCTCAAATTAGAAATGAAGCGAATGAATTAAGAAAAAATATTGATGGCAAATATCAAAAAGTAACTCCAGCAGATTATGTTCCAGTTTACGAAAAACATAACCCAATACAAAAATCTGACGACGGAAAGGGATCAATAGATTTGGATAAACTTCAGGAAAAAGTTAAACAAATGACAGAAGGCTATAAACTAGAAGTTAAAAATGAGGCTCTATATGCAAATATTGAAAATGGAATTGATAGCAAATCCAGAGCTTAAATTTTAGTTGTTGTCTCAACTATCCTATCTGCCAAGCTCCAATTTACAAGTTTATCAAGGAATACATTAACATAATCAGATCGGCGGTTTTGATAATCAAGATAGTAAGAATGCTCCCATAAATCCAGAGTTAAGAGCGGGATTTCACCAAAAACTTGAGGAAGCTCAGCGTTACCTGTTGTTCTAATCGCAAGTTTTTTATTAGAGGTTAAAACCATCCAACACCAACCACTACCAAATTTTTTTGTAGCCTCTTCAAAAAATAATTTTCTAAAATTATCAAAAGAGCCAAAATCTTTTTCAATTTTTCCTAGCAATTTTTCTGATGGTTTTCCGCCAGCATTTTTATTCATAGAATGCCAGAAAAAATTGTGATTCCAAGCCTGTGCAGCATTATTAAAAACTGAAATATAATCTTTTTTTCCAAAAGTTTTTATAATAATTTGCTCAAGAGAATATTGCTCAAACTCAGTCCCCTTTACTAAATTATTCAAATTATCAATATAGGTTTTGTGATGTTTATTATAATGAAAATCTATTGTTTTAGAAGAAATATAAGGCTCTAAATCATTAGGCTTGAAAGGTAATTTTGGTAATAAAAATGGATAATTAGAAGATTTTTTATTTCCATTAAATGCATAAGATAGGCTTGGGCTTCCAATAATTGAAGCAAAGCCAGCCATAAAAGCTAATACTGGCGCTGAAAATGTAAGAAATTCTCTGCGGTTCATAAATTATATATCGTAATTAAATTTCGTGCGAACTTTTGCCATTGATATTAGCGAAATAATAGCAGAGAAGATTATAAAAGCTGAAATTACATAATCAGTCTCAAATTTATTTATAAAAAAAGTTACAAGTGCTGGTGTTGTGCCACCGAATATAGCCGCCGCTAGATTACAAGATAATGACATTCCTGTATAGCGAACACGAGTTGGAAATATATCAACCAAAAGCGTTGGAATTGGTGCAATATAAAACCCAATAATAAAGGAAAAACCAAGCTGCCCAATTAATGCCATTGCAAAACTTTTGTCATCAAGAAAATATACAAGTGGCAGTGCAAAAATTATATAAGCAACTAGAACAAATTTTAAGATTTTTTCCCTCTCATATTTATCACAGAGAATTGCGGAAATTGGCACTGCAATCATCATCATTAGAAGGCTTGCAGAATTTATAAAAAGAGCATCACTAACTTTGAAGCCGAGAAACTTCACCATAAAACTATTCATAAAAACCGATTGCAAATAGAATGGAATTGTAACCGCCATGTAAACGCCAATTGCAAGTAAAAGCTCAGTTAAATTAGCTTGGAAGGTTTCCTTCACAGGTTTATCAGAAAGGTGGCCGGTTTCTTTAGCGTCAAGAAATGCTGGGCTTTCATCAAGATGTGTACGGATATATAACCCGACTAAACCAATTACTAAGCCCAGAATAAAGGGAATCCGCCAGCCATAATTTACAAAATTTTCTTCACTCATAATTGTAGCTAAAAGTGATGAAATTCCAGCACCTAGCAAAACGCCAATTAGCATACTTATTACAGAGGTGCTTCCAATTAAATTTTTATTTTTTTCTGATGCGTGTTCAACTAAGTAAACAATTGAGCCACCAAATTCTCCGCCGATTGCAACGCCTTGCACAAGCCTAATTATAGTAAGTAAAATTGTCGCCCAGATTCCAATATGCTCATAAGTTGGCAGTAAGCCTATGCAAGCCGTTGGAATTGCCATAAGCAAAATAGAAAGTGAAAGGGCTTGCTTTCTGCCATATTTATCGCCGATATAACCGAAGAAAACCGCTCCTATTGGTCTCATTAAAAAGCCCACCGCGAAAATTCCAAATGTTGCAATTAACGAAACTACAGGATCTTGCTGAGGAAAAAAATGCCTGCTAATTAACGCAGCAAAATGGCCATAGAGGGCGTAATCATACCACTCCAAGCCATTCCCAATCATTGTTGATGTAATTACTTTTTTCATAAGTGCTTCGTTTATCGTTAATCGTTTATCGCAGTTAACCATTAACGATTAACGATGGACGATTAACGAAATCAACTCCCAGCGATAGTCATATTTTCAACCAAAATAGTTGGGGCGTTTTTAGAATATCTTAATTCTAAATCATCTGCAATTTGCAAATTTATAAACATTTCTAATAAATTTCCAGCGATTGTAACTTCAGCAACTGGATAGGTTATTTCACCATTTTCAATCATAAAACCATTAGCACCTTGGCTGTAATCGCCGGTTATGCCATTAACACCCATTCCAAAAACATCAGTTACATAAAAACCATTTTTTACTGATTTTAGCATATCTTGAAAGTTTATTTTACCGCCATTCATATAAACATTGGTTGAAGAAGGTGAGGGCTGAGTATTTATCCCACGAGAAGCCCTGCCGTTTGAGATTAACCCAAGTTTTGATGCAGAACGCAAATCTAAAATCCAGTTTTCAAGAACACCATTTTTTACAAGAGGAATTTCAGCACCTCTAAGCCCTTCAGCATCAAAAGGTTGAGATCCTATACCTCGCAACATCAGTGGGTTATCAAATATATTAACATTTTTAGGAAAAATTTGTGTACCCATTTTATCCGATAAAAAAGAGGAATTTTTAACTATAGAATTACCATTTATCGCGCTGATAAAATTTGAAAGAAGATTTTTTGAAACTTTTTTATCAAAAATCACAGGCAATTTTGCTGATTTAATTTTCTTAGGAAAAAGTTTTTTAATTGCCATTTCACAGGCAGAAATAGAAATATTTTTAGGCGATAACAAATCAGATTTGTTGCATTTATAGGTATAATCATAATCTGTTTGCATATCAACGCCCTGCCCTGCAATCACTGAAACAGAAATATTATACCCTGTTGTAAAATAGGATTTTGCAAATTTTTTTGAAGTAAAAATTGTCGTTTCACTTTTTGAATATGCACTTTCAGAAAATTCTGTATTTGTGATACCTTTATAAGAAAGTGCCGTTTCTTCGGCTTCTGAAGCCCAGTTTTTGAGTTCATCAATATTAGCAGAATTTGGGCAATTTATTTGCAAATCCAAATCATCACCTTTATAAAATTCAGTTTCATTTGCTAGGCGATAAGAATCATCTAGTGGTGATAATTTTGCTTGCTCAATAACCTTTTCAACTGTTGATTCAATATTCTTCTCAAGCAAATTATTGGTTGAAATTAGTGCGATTTTTGAACCTTCTTTTTGCGATAAGAAAACCCGAATTCCTAAATCTCTAGTTTCAGAAGATTCAATATTCTCAGGTTTGCCCTGATGTTGCCTGTATGAAAGGTTGAGTGACTGCACAACCACCGCATCAGCGTCACTAGCACCATTTTTAAGAGCTAAATTGACCGCCTTTTCCGCTATTTCAAGATTATTCATTAGAAGTTTAATGGTATTGTTAGGTAAAGATATATTTTACTAAATTTAAGCTATTTATCTCACATTCTGTCACCCCGCATTTATTGCGGGGTTAACCATAAAACACGCTCAGAAGCTTGTTTACAAACACTTTCAACTATTAACCCCGTGACAAGCACGGGGTGACAATTTGAGGTTAAATCAACCAAATATATCTATACCTATCAATGCAAGTTTAATTCTTCACTTCATCTGGGTTAAGAGATGGTTCAGAAGGTGCAGTTGTAGCAGGCGATTCTGGATTCACTGGTGCTTGCCCTTCAGCAGGATTTGCGTTAGCAGGTGCTGGCTGCTTAACCACATTGACATTTATTTTTTTGGATAATTCTTCAATGTAAGTTTTAACCGCTTCAGCACCAAGCTGTTTTTCAATTCTTGGCTTAGATTTTTCATAAGGTAGAATTTCAGCATCTTTAATGTCTTCAACTCTAATTATGTGATAGCCAAACTCAGTTTTTACAACGCCTGAAGTCTGCCCTTTACCAAGCTTTTTAACGGCTTGAGAGAATTCTAAAACAAATTCTTCTGGGAAGATGTAACCTAAATCACCACCACGAACCGCAGATTGCTTATCAACTGACATAGATTTAGCAACATCTTCAAATCTTTGAGATTTAATTTTTTCAATTGCTTGCCTAGCCTCTGCATCACTTCTAAGAAGAATATGTTTTACCTTATATTGCTTAGAGGTTTTTGCTTTTGAAACTAATTCATCATATAAAGATTTTAATTTTTCCTCTGTAACCGCTGCTTTTGCAATAGTTTCTAGATATTTTTCTTTGTAAATATTTTCAACTAAATCATCAACTCTGTTTTGAAGCTCAGGATCATTTTGAATATTGTTAAGATAAGCCTCTTCAAGAACTTTTTTCTGAACTGCTGCTTCCCTTGCAACGGCTTCTAGACCTTGTGCATCCATCTGTCCTAAATTAATTTGTGAACCTCTGCCACCCGTTATAAAATTCAATCTTTCACGAACTTCCTGCTCATAAATTTCTTTGCCATCAGCAAGGGCAATTAATTCACCAGAAAAATTTCTTTTAATAACCCTACAATCATTAGTATTTGCAGAATTTTCACTACTTCCAAGAATAGCATCTTGATTAAGTAAAATCACTGCCCCCTGACCTATTGTTGCCAATGCAAGCACTGCAATTACTATATTTTTTAAGCCAAAATTGAGATTTAATTTCATAAAAATTTTTTGTTAATATTTTTTATATGATATAGTTTATAAAAAATTTCCATTCAAGATAAATAGTAAAAAAATCATATTTACTTGCAAAGGGCTAAAAATAAAGTTAGTTGATTGGAAAATAATATTTTTGATATGTCTGATTTACTTTCTTTAATAAGTGATGTGAAAAAAAATAAAAACTCTGATCAAAAGCAAAATGTAAAAACTGAAATAAAACCAGTTAAAGAAAAGAAAAACACTGAATATTCTGCTGATGACATAGAGGTTTTAGAAGGGCTTGAGCCTGTTCGCCGTCGCCCTGGAATGTATATTGGTGGCACTGATGAAAACGCATTGCATCACCTCGCGATTGAAGTTTTGGATAACTCAATGGATGAAGCCGTTGCAGGCCACGCTAAAGAAATTTTTATATATTTAGATGATAATAATTCGCTTACAATCTCTGATAATGGGCGAGGAATTCCAATTGATGAACACCCAAAATTCCCAGGTAAGTCAGCATTAGAAGTGATTCTTACAACCCTCCATTCAGGAGGAAAGTTTAATACAAACGTTTATAAAACTTCTGGCGGATTGCACGGCGTTGGTATTTCAGTTGTAAATGCACTTTCTAGCTTTTTAGCGGTTGAAGTTATTAGAAATGGCAAAACTTATCGCCAAGAATATTCACAAGGAAACCCGCAAACTAAGTTAAAAATTATTTCGGAAAACTCAAAAGGCAAAGGCACAAAAGTTATATTTTCTCCAGATGCTGAAATTTTCGGCAAGCATAAATTTAAGCCTGAGAAATTATATAATATGGTGAAAGCAAAGGCTTACTTATTTTCTGGCGTTGTTATAAATTGGGCTTGCAATGAAAATATTATTAACCCTGAAAAGCCAATTCCAGCCTCTGAAAAAATATGCTTTAAGAATGGCATTCGGGATTTCATCAACGATATTACAATAAACCAAGATGTTATTGGTAGGGATTATTTTTATGGTGCGAGCGATTTATCTAATGATAAAGGCAAGGTTGAATGGGCAATCATCTGGCCTAATTTAGAATTCGCTGAAAATGAGGGCAAGAGCTATTCTTACTGCAATACAATTTCAACACCACTTGGAGGCACGCACGAATCAGGCTTTAGATCTGCAGTTACTAAATCCATCAAAGAATATGCAGAAAAAATTTTTGGTAAAAGATCTGAAAAAATAACTAATGAAGATGTTTTTTCGAATGCGATTTTTGTTCTTTCCGCTTTTATTTCCGAGCCTCAATTTCAAGGGCAAACTAAGGAAAAACTCTTAAATCAAGAAGCCGTAAAATTAGTTGAAAACGCCGTGAAAGATAGGTTTGATAATCTTCTTGGGCAGAATAAAGATTTATCTTCTAATCTCATTGAAACAATAATTAGATATGCAGATGAAAGAATTTCTCGCAAATTAAAAAAGGAAACGCAGAGGAAAACCATCACCTCAAGGCTTAGGCTCCCGGGCAAGCTTGCAGATTGTAGCTCTGAAAACACAGAAGATACTGAGATTTTTATTGTAGAGGGTGATTCAGCAGGTGGTTCAGCCAAACAAGCTCGCGATAGGAATACTCAGGCAATTCTGCCAATTCGTGGCAAGATTTTGAATGTCGCTTCCGCAACTGATGATAAAATATTCGCCAATCAGGAAATTAAAGATTTAACCACCGCACTTGGTGTTGGCACTGGCAGTCAGTTCAAAATTGAAGATTTACGCTATGGTAAAGTTGTCATTATGACAGATGCTGATGTTGATGGGGCTCATATCGCAACTTTGCTTATGACATTCTTCTATCGCTCAATGAAGGGTTTGATTGATTCAGGCCGGCTTTACCTTGCAAAACCGCCACTTTACCGCCTTAAAATTGGGGATAAAACCATTTACGCAAATGATGATAAAGAAAAAGATGAATTAGTTAAAAAACTCTCAGAAAATGGTAAAAAGAAGATTGAAATCGGCAGATTTAAGGGCTTAGGAGAAATGACCGCCCATCAGCTTAAAGAAACCACTATGAACCGACAAAATAGAACACTTCTTAAGGTAACCCTTGAAGATGACCCATCTATAACCGAAAATATGGTTGAAGATTTAATGGGCAAAAAACCAGAAAAACGCTTCAATTTCATTACTGAAAAAGGTATCTCCAACCCAGATTTACTCAAAGAGCTAGATATTTAACTTTACCGCCTATCATCAATCTTTAACCACTTTCTTTTTAGTAAGGTTGAAATTGTAACTAGCATTTACTGAAACTACTCCAGTGTTTGAAAATCTGCCTGCTTCGTCATTTGTAAAATTTACTCTTGCGTTTATATTTACAGCATTATGTATAACCCCTGCCCCTAAAAATATATTACCTGCGTTTGAAACCTCTTCCAATCCATCAAGAATTTCAGTTTTTTTTGAGGCATCATAACCAACTTGAAAATAAAAATTTCTAGCGGGGGTAATTTGTAAATAACTATTCAATGTTTGATGTGTTTCATCAGCGGATTTCTCTATATTTGCATTTGCACTCAAAGAAAGAAATTTATTTATTGGTGCGTTATATGTAAATTCTGCATTGATATTTTTTTCAAGTTCACCGCCCTCTGCAATAATTTCATTTCTTGATAATTTTATATGTGCAAGCGGATTTAAGAAGCTAACTTTTCCGTGTTGTTCAAAATTAATTCCAAGCCCAAAATGAGAGCCACCATAACCACCATTAAAATTTATCTTTTCAGAATATAAAGCGGTTGTTGTGAAAAAACCAAAACCAGCAAGTGAGGGTATTCTAAAACTTGTTTCAGCTTTTAGGCCGAATAAATCTTTCTTACCTTTGAAAACTCTACTCAAACCCATTGCGTGAGTAAAAAATTGCTGAGTGTTTTTAATTCCAACATAAGCCTCCAAACTTTTGCCTTCAAATATTGCCATTGGATGATGATGAGGCAAGTAAATTGGCTTGTTTTCATCTGCTTCGTGATTAGAATCATTATAAATAACCGCTACATCAAGCCCCCTAAAGCCATCTGCATCTTGAGAAATTGGCTTATAACCTCTAAAAACTGAGTTATGCATTTTTGAGCCGAGAACATTTTCAACTTTTTCAAATTCAAAATTTGAGGAAATCGCATAATGAAAGCCATTATTACTCATTCTATTTAAAGATAAAAAACTATTCGTAGAATTTCCTGAATTAACCATTCCAACTAAATTCGTTGAAATATGAGGTAAATATTGATCGTGTGAGTGGTGGTCATTATCTCCACCCTGCCCGTGTCCAAAATTTATTGGCACCCAAATTTCATTTTTACTATCAAAAACAAGCGGTGTATTTGAAGGGTCAAGCAAGCCCTCTTCAAGATGGTGCAACACATCACCAATACCAACAGCAGATTTTGCAAGCTGCTTTAATTTTAACCTCTGGAATGCCTCATATGATGGGTCATAGCCAATAATATTTTCTCCATGATTGTGAGGAATATCCTGCTCACTTAAAAAAACCCTGCCCTGCTTTTTTATCTCAGACTCATATAAATTATACACTCCAGATAAATTTTTATAAGCCTCTTCAATACATAAAATAAATTTGCTATAATCTGAATATTGAAGCTCTTTATTAGGATATTTTTTCTTAAATAAATATATGCCAATAGCTATAAGGTCTGGAGTGTTTTCAGCAACATATTCACTTTTGTTGAGGCTGTTTGCTTTATAAAAGCCATCTTTGCTAAATTCACTAATGTATTTTTGGGAAACACCCGAATTTTCTCTAAAGTGGTAATTTATAATTTCTGATGCAACTTCTTCCATAAATGTGTTACGTTATAACATAACACTTATTAACAAAATACTAATTAAATTCAAGAAGTTATTTTAGGGTATTGTAAGATAAAGGTAGGTTTTAATTAATTTCTGTAGTTTTTTCTCTTTAGTGTCACCCCGCACTTGTTGCGGGTGTGAATTCACACCCGCAATAAATGCGGGGCGACAATTGGAGGTTAAGGAGCTTATCTCTAACTATACCTAACAACATCTATTTTAAGTTTTTTTGGAATAAATTGAAAAGCCCGTAATTATTAAAAAGGGGGAATGGGAATAATTACGGGCGTTCTTAAGTCAATTAAGACTATAAGCTCAAAGCGTTGGGGGAACGCTATTACTCTACATGAGCTAATTTAAGCGGCGATTAAACCGCCAACCCTTGAAACTTCTGCTTCTTGGGTATTTGATATAGAAAAATTATAGCTGTTTTAATTCATCAAATAATTCACCAACTTTTCTAAGAACATTAGCTGATGCACCATAAGCTTGTTGTGATACAATTAAAGCTGTTAATTCTGAACCGATTTCAGCAGTTGAAACCTCTAACGCACCTGGTACTATAGTTCCAACGCCTGCATCACCAACTTCACCTAAGTTTGCACCGCCAGATTCACTATTAGAGGAGAACGCATTACCTGATTCCTGCGTCATACCATTAGGATTTGCAAAAGTAACTATAGGCAATTTATAAACTACAGAACTTAGAGAGTTATCAAAAACAGCCGTTACTAAGCCTTCTGCATTAATTTGCAGAGCTTGTAACCTACCTGTAGGGAAACCATTTTGGCTTAAATTATCAACTGAATATTGTCCACCAAATTGCGATAAACCATCTGATTTTCCAATTCCAACATCACCTGCTGTTCCTAATCTTAAATTTAAGGTTTGTGCAACTGCTAATCCTGCTGGGTCTAATATGATATCACCAGCAATTGATGCACCCGCAGTTGAAGGGCCAGAAACTGATTTTAATGTTCCATCACCATTGAAAGAAACAACCCCATACGCAATTAATCCATCATCTTTAAGAGAGCTAACCGCACCTGTAACTTGTGTTGGGTCAGAAGCGTATAATTCTACAGCCCAAGAACCTTCATTTTCAGAATCCCTTATCTTAGCGAATGCTAATCTTAAATCTAGTGGTTGCCCAAGAGAAGTATAAACCGTTATTGTTCTCGAGAAATCCGCAGGGATAGCACCACTTGCCATATTTTTGCCACCGCCCACTGGAGCTGTTGCATCATAAACAGGTGGAATTGCGGTTGTGTTTAGTGAAAATTCATCAAGTAAGTCATCACCAGCTAAGCTATCTGTAAATGTTATGGTATCAGTTGGGTCAACATTATAAATATTTAGTGTTGCACTTCCAGTAGGGTTATTCAAAATTGCAGCGATTTTTTGGTTACCAGTTGCATCAATTGCAGATTTTAGATTTCCCAATGAGGCAAATCTTGTTCCTGTGCTGTTAAAAGTAATACTATCATCATCTAAACCAAGACCAGCAACTAAGCCACTTGAAGCAACATCAGAAAATGCTAAACTTGAGTTTGCATCATCACCAGCAATGTATAAAATTCCATTATTTACACGAGCCCTTAAACCAGATGTAGCATTAATAATTTGAGATAATTCATTTAGATTTCTAAATTCACCCAAGCTAGTGTTTGATGTAGCTGTAAACCTATAAGTAAAAGTTTTTGCACCTGTTCCATCATTAACTGTAATTGTAAATTCAGCACCATTAGTAAAAGGTGCTGCTGTAAAGGTTGCTGTAGGTGAAGTAACCCCCCCAATACCACCTGCGATGTCATCTGATAGAGCAACGCCACCATATGTGTAAACAAAGCTATCACCAATGCCAGTTGTAACGGTCATTGTAGCACCATTAGCAAAACCTGCAGGAATTATAATATCTGTTGCACTATTAGTTGCGTTTGCTGAACTAACTGGATCAAGTAATCCACCAGCACCTTGCAGAACATCTTCTTCAGCTCTTAAGTTAATTTTTGCATTTATAGATGAAGTTGGCGTTGCAGTTCCAGTAATTGAAGCTGTCGAAACAGGCACTAAGCTCGCTAAGTCTTTTGCTGATCTTGTATAAGTAGAATTACCAGAAACGCCAGGTAATCTTCCCTCTGAATCTAATGGCCAACCTAGCAATGCATAACCTGCTTCATTAACCAAGTTACCATCAGAATTTGTTCTAAATGAGCCAGCTCTTGAATATAATGTATCAACATTTCCGCCCTCAGCGAATGAAGATAACCCAGCACGATTTGTAACTGCAAAGAATCCATTTCCTTGCAACGCTAAATCTGTTCCAGCTCCAGTTGATTGAATTGCACCTTGAGTATCAATATTTTGCCTAATTGAATCTAATACACCACCGCCAACTCTACCAGCAACTAGCGTTTGAAAAGATGCTGAAGACGACTTAAAACCAGTTGTGTTGAGGTTTGCAATATTGTTTGAAATAATATTAACTGCAGTTGATTGCGAAGTTAAGCTTGTTAAACTTGCTGATAATGCACCGAATAAAGACATATATCCCCCTAATTATTATTTATTATATTAATTTCACCGCCACCAAAAACATTGGCAACATTTGCAATTGAAACTTTTATTGGGCTTTTTTGATTACCAAAAACTAGAGTTGGCTGCCCGTTTTGAGTATAATCCACCCCTGAAACAATACCATTTGTAATAGTTTGAAACGGAGATTGCTTGCCTTCCGCATCCATACCATAAATTAATACGCTGTATTTTCCTTCCAATTTAGCATTGCCCAAATCATCTTTTCCATCCCAAGAAAATTTATGCTCACCTTGAGTGCTTTCAACTGAACCCTTCCAAATTGTTTTGCCACCCTCATCTTTAATTTCAGCAATTGCTGAAGAAAAATCCTTTTCAGCTTTATAACTTACATTCTGACTTCCCGCTTCAGGAAAATAATAAAATTCATTACCTATATATTCAACTTGCCTATTAATAAAATTTGCAACTGATGAAGCTTGCGAGCTTGAAGAAACTTTTAACAAATCCTTAAGCGATGTATTAGTTTCAATTGATTGTTGAACACTTGATAAATTTGCAAGTTGGCTAGCCATTTTATCAACGCCAAATGGCTCAGTTGGATCTTGATATTTAATCTGTGCCATAAATAGCTGAAGATAATCTTCACTGGTTTTCAAGAAAGCATCAGAACCTTCCTGAAAAGAGCTTGATTTATTAGTTATAAATGAACTTCCAATAGCCGAAACCATAAAATAAATTTTAGTTATACTAGTATATTAAGCATTCCGTATGCCAAATTCCCTCTATAAATTGCACCCGCAGAAGAAATATAACTTGGGTTGTTATCATTAATTGTTTCAATATCTAAATTTTGAAAATCTTGCTCTAGTGAGAAGGCAAACAAGCTATTGTTTTTTGACCAATTATCTTGTGCAGCTTCATAACCTTGGGAATTTCCACCAGTATTTAAGTTAAAACTTAAAGAGCCTGAATCTGCTTTAATTCCATTGTCTTGAAGGATTTTTTGTATTTCCGAACTATCCTTCTTTAACATATCAAGTGTATCAGCTTTATCTGCAAGAACCATAATTGCTGGCTTGCCCTCAGCACTAAAATCAAATTTAATATTAACTTTGCCAAGATGTGCCGGCTCTAAATGAAGCTCAATGGAGTTCTTGCCTTTTGAAAAGCTTGCAATTTTATAATTTTGCTCAAAATTTATTTCTCTATTTGCAAGCTCAGATTTAGTGTCTGAAATTTTTGCCTGTGTATTATCAATATGTTTATTGAAAAGCGATTCACCATCTGCATAAAGTGAAGAATTTAATGTTACTCCACTATCATTTTGAATCTTACTTTGCCCCTCTGAAATAAGTGCATTTTGAGGTAATCCAAATGGGTTTCTTGTGCTATTATTTATAATATCTATAGCTTTGTTAAGATAATCATTCTTTTTAGAAACAGCCCAAGATTCCAAATTATCCTGCCCTAAAATTCTTTCATCTTGCTTTGCAGTTGAATTTTTAGGTATAATATTTTCAACCACAGATAAATCAGCTTTTCCATCACCAGCCTGATTAACAGATGGAAGTGAATTTTTAGTTATACTATCAAGGCTGTTTAATTTAGGCTGTGCTAGATCTGTAATATTTGCAACTTCTTCAGTTGGCGTTTCTACAAATATTGGGTTTGCATTATCAACCGCAACTATACTTGGCTGATTTGAAATTACTTGAGATATATAATTAGATGCTTCAGGTGAAATAATTGCAGTATCTTTACTAAGAATATTATTCGCTAAATCAGCTTGAATATTATTACTCGCTAAAGCTCCGTCACCTATTTGTGCATCAGGTATTAATGCATCGCTAACATCACCAATATTATTTAAGTTTACATCATTTAATATCTGAGAGAATAATCCATCAGAACTTGTGCCACTGGAATTCGCATTATTTGCAACATTAGCCTGCGTATTGCCATAACCAGCTACACCACTAATTGCACCATTAGTGTTAGAAGTCAGAGATGTTAATAAATTATTTAGCATTAAACTTTATAAATATTTTTACTCAGAAATTTATAAAGCTAAATTCGTGCCAAATTTATTTTTCATTTAATATCAATTACTTATTTAGAAGGGGTATAATCTATATTTACTAACTAGGCAAAATTTTCATATAAAAAAACCCCATCAAAAAACTGATGGGGTTTTGAAAAAAGACTAAAAAATAAAAAGCCTTAAGCAACTGATTTTAGTAGATGGAATAAATCATCTTTTAGGCTGAGGCGTTTCTTTTTAAGGGTTTCAGCATAAGAATCAGAAGTTGGTTGACCAACACCTTCAAGCCTTTCAACTTCTTTAGTTACATTGTGATATTCATCAAAAAGCCTAGCAAAATGTGCATCAGAGGTTTTTAGATTATGAATTTTATCCTTAAATTCTGGAAATTCAGAAGCAAGTTCGTGTGATTCAAGCATACTATAAAAGTTTAGGTTAACAGCCTTAGATTAAAATCAAATAAATTTCCCTCATTGATATTTATCAAGAATAAATTATGTAGTTTAACAATTTTTTAATTATTATATGCTAATATACACAAAATGTTAATTTTTTAGGCTTATGGAAGGTTTAGAAGTGCAAAAACAGGCTTTTGATCAGATGATGCAAATATACGATTTTGCAGAACAAGCTATTGATTTATGTGAGAAATTCCCTGAGGATACTGAGCCATTTTTGCCTTTAATTGAAAATATTGTTGCAAAAGTAGAAAAAAACTGTGATATAATGACAACTAACTTTGAAAAATACCTAAAATCAGGCAGGGTTTTATCAGGTGTGGAGAAAATGAAAATTTACAAAGCTAAGAAAGAAATTGATGAAGCATTTGAAAATTTCTTTCAGAAAGTAGGAATTGGTAATTAGTGTTTATTTTTGTTTATTAAACAACACTTGTCACCCCGCACTTGTTGCGGGGTTAAGAATAGCTAACATTATTCATTCCCGCCCCGTGTCAAGCACGGGGTAAACTCCAGCGGGAATCTATAATATAAAATATTGGATACCCGCCTTCGCGGGTATGAAGTGAAAGTGTTTATTTTTGTTTAACCCCGCAACAAGTGCGGGGTGACAATCAATGAGAAGACAAAGAAACAAACAATCAATAATTTATTTTATGACCGAGCAAAATAGACAAGCTAATTTTGTAGAGGCTTTTCAAGCTTTGAAGAGCGGATATGAAAGAGTTGCAGGAGAATTAGATAAAACATTAACTGAATGTGGAAGTGCCGTTGCACCTAATGTAAATCAACCTAGACGTTAGTGTTTTACCCCTTACGATTATTTATTGCCGTAAAAGTGGCAATCTAGAAAGTTAATTATATCAAGATCTCAAATAATCCTTAATCAACAAAAATTCCAAGCCTAGGGCAATCTTTGCCTATTCTTTCATGAGCCATTCTCATATCTCTATTAGTAAATTGAATGCCAGCGATTGGAGACCTATCACAACGCAAAGCCATCTTGTAAGTATCCACAATTAGGCCTTTTTTTTCATCATCAACTACAGAATAGCTTTTCTCAAACTCACCTGCAACTCCTTTGCTAGAGCCATGCACGCCATAAATATCTTTATGAGAACCTCTACTGGTGTTGATGTTATATACAATCATTCCGCCAGCTTGAACGAATTGATCACTCCCCCAAGGTGCACGAATCACAAAATTATAAGGCACTTTGCACACAAAAACAGGCTTGCCGATGTAAATATGTTTTTCTATAGAATCTATGAATGTGTAATCAGTAAAATCAGAATTATCATCATTATTGTCGCTCGCTAAGTCAGCTTTTATAACATTCTGCTCTTGCTTGCTGAGTTTAATTTTTTCCGTTGAATTAGAATATAATTTATCAAAATTTTCAGCCTTAATAACCTTTTTTGATGCTGATAATAATTTCTCAAGCAGTGTCAGGCTATTATTTTCTGTGCCAATATTATATACAATATAATCCCCTGCTTCCGCATAATTTATGGTTTGATTACTAAAGCCAATTTTTGTAACCACTTTCACCCTTCCTTCTGTTACCTTAAAAGCAAGAATTTCAGCGGATTTCTGAACTTCAGTCATTTTAGTAAAATCAATATCATCAGGATTTATGCGATAGTAAAGTTTGTTGTTATGAAAAACTTTATCAAAAGTTTTGAAATCCCCCTGCGATTCGCCAGCCTCAGCGGTAATAGAACTGGAATATTGCCAAAAAACACTAATTTTATTACTAGGTAAATTCATTAATTGTTTTATATAATTTGAGTATTATTATCATATCACAAAAAGATTAATCGAACATTAACAAAACTGCTTTTATGAAACTTTACACCTTCAATCACTGCCCATATTGCATCAAGGCTAGAATGATTTTTGGGCTTAAAAAAATTCCTTATCAAGAAATTACAATCTTGAATGATGATGTTGAAACCCCAACTAAGCTAATTGGGCAGAAAATGGTGCCAATTTTGGAAAAGCCAGATGGCTCTGCAATTCCGGAATCTATGGATATTGTAGCTTTTATAGATAAAAACTTTGGAAAGCCAGTAATCCTTGGTAAAAATAATAAAGCGGTTTCTGACTGGCTTGAGGCATCAAGAAAATATGTAAGCCGGCTATATATGCCCCGCTCTATAGAGGTTAATTTACCTGAGTTTGCAACTGATTCAGCCATCAGATATTTCAAAACTAAAAAAGAGGATATGATTGGCTCTTTTGAAGGTAATATCAGTAGAACACCAGAGTTAAAATCTATAGCCGAAAATCACCTTGAGGAGTTAGTTTCACTCATCAAAAATGAAAGTGCGGTTAATGGGGAGGAAATTTCTGAAGATGATATTCATCTATTTCCAACCCTTCGAGCTTTAACGATTGTAAGAGGTTTAGCTATTCCAAGTAAAGTTTTGAATTATATAAATAATTTATCTCGCAACGCAGAGATAGAATTATATTTTGATAAAGCAATTTAGATTGATTTTGCTCTTTATTTCTCCCCCTGTTTACGGGGGGAGATTAAGAGGGGGGCTTTTATTAATCGCAAAAGTTTAGTTTATAATATGCCCTCCCTAACCCTCCCCCGTAAACGGAAGAGGGAATTTAGAGTAAAGTATTTCAAAAACTTTTAATTTAGAACAAATGAAAATTATATTTATGGGGTCGCCAGATTTTGCGATTCCTGCATTAGAAAAAATCTATAATTCAAATAATCATCAGATTATTGCTGTTTATACTCAGCCTCCAAAGCCTGCTGCAAGGGGGCTTGAGGTTCACAAATCAAAAATCCATAAGAAAGCTGAAGAATTTCAAATACCAGTTTTTACGCCAAAAACTCTCAAAGATGAAAACGAGCAGAAAATTTTTGCAAGTCAAAACGCTGATTGTGCAGTTGTTGCCGCTTACGGGTTGCTACTTCCAAAGCCAATTTTAGATGCTCCTAAATGGGGGTGTATAAATATTCACCCCTCAAAGCTGCCCAGATGGCGTGGTGCTGCACCAATCCAGCGTGCAATAATGGCTGGCGATAGCGAAACTAGTGTTTGCATTATGAAAATGGCAGAAGGTCTTGATTCTGGAGATATTTTGCAAGAGAAAATTATAGAAGTTCCCAGCATCGCAAATGCTGGCTATATGCACAATTTACTTGCTGATAAAGGGGCAGATTTACTTATTGAAGTGCTTGATAATATTGAGCTTTACAACAAAAATGCTCGCATTCAGAGCGATGAAGGCTTGGTTTATGCAAAGAAAATCCTAGCTAATGAAGAAATTTTAGATTTTTCTAAGCCTTGTATAGAAATATATAATCAAATCAGGGGCTTATCCCCCTACCCTGCCGCTTATTTTATTCATAATAGCGTTAAATATAAGGTTTTTGAGTCAGATTTTCAGCTTTTTGAAAGCAACGAACAAAAAGAAAAATCCGCTGATTTTTTTATTCAAAATAATATTCTTAAAATAAAATGTGCTGATGGTTTTATAATCCCAAAAATCATTCAAAAAGAGGGCAAGAAAAAAATGCCAATCCAAGATTTCTTGAAAGGAAATAAAATCTTTTAATACCTTGAAAAACCATCTTTTTCAGGGTTAGTAATTTTAAATAAATTGCCTACAATTGGATTATAATTATTTTCATTTATATCCCAATTTGTTAGCATCTCTTTGCAATCTTTCTCGTAAAAATTTTTAGCTTGCTCTTCAGATAAATTTTTCAACTTACTAAAATCACCAATAAATTTATTTATTTGATTAGAAATGTTTTTATCAGGAAATCTTAGATAATAACTATTGATATTTTCGTTTTTAAGACTTTCTGGAAGTTTATTTAACTGCTCT
>JANRLM010000114.1 GCA_033762595.1 Rickettsiales bacterium | reverse complement strand
CCTTTAGCCTCTTATCGAAATCACTTTCAAATTTCTGATCTGCAACTTCTTGAAATTTCTTGAATTCTGCTTCTGCTAAAGATTTAGCAATTTCGGCTGAGATTTTACCGTTATCTTGCAAAATTTCTTTTTCCCAACTTGAGCAAACACTTTTATCAATTTCCCCGGATCCAGTATAATCAACCCTTTCAAGAGTTTTATTTCCTAAAATCCCGCACTAGGGGTGAATTTTTTGTAAAAATTGAGTAAAAAAGTTGGATTTTTTAATTAAAATTTTTTGTTTTAAATTTTAATTAACAAATCTGATGTCAACTTACAAAGTCAGAACTATCAAAACCACATCAGGTGCAGCAGCAGTTCAGGTGGTGGAATATTTTAATAATAAGAGGAATGTAGTATTTCATTTGGGTAGCGCTTCTAACCAGGAAGATTTGGAGCGTTTAAAAGATGCTGCTTTAAAATGGATTGATAAGAACGATCCTCAAGGCTCATTATTTCCATTATCAAAAAGGCAAGATGCCGGATCCGTGGCGGTTTTTGATAAATGCGAGTATTTGGGTTTTAAATATCAATTACTTTACGACATACTTTGGAACTTGGCGGTTAAGTTCAAATTTCATCTTTTAGCAGATTCTAAAATTTTAAATGATTTAGTGATTGCTAGGTTAGTTCATCCATGTTCCAAGGCTGAAACATTTGAATTTATCTCAGATTTTTTTGGTATCAATCATAGCAGAAGAGATTTTTATCGAACATTGAGCAATCTTTTGCCTTTAAAAGACGAGGTGGAAAGGAAAGCCATTTATGTGGCTAAAAAATATTTTGATTTTAGTTTTAACATTGTTTTTTACGATCTCACCACTCTTTACTTTGAGAGTTTTGAAACTGACGAATTAAGAAGAATAGGCTTTAGCAAAGACAATAAAGCCAGCAACCCACAAATAATGATCGGGCTTTTGGTTAATAATTCCGGCTTTCCGGTTTCCTATCAGGTCTTTCCGGGAAATAAATTTGAAGGCAATACAATAGAGCCAGCAATTGTCTCGCTCAAAAAGAAATACAAAATAAAACAGCTCACCATCGTTGCTGACTCTGCAATGATAAGTGAGAAAAATATTACACTTCTTAAAAACAATAATCTTGATTACATCGTTGGTGCCAGAATGGCGAATTTACAACTTCCAACAATTCAAAGAATATCACAGGATTTAAAGCAAGAAGATAATAAAACTGTTCGAATTACGATAGAAGGCAAAGATGATCTGGTCTGCCACTTCAGTCAAAAAAGATACAATAAGGACAAAAGAGAGCTGGAAAAACAAATAGAAAGAGCTGAGGAAATATTAAAAACCCCCAGCAAAGCTGAGATTATTAAAAGGGCTAAATTCTTAATCAGATCGGGCAGCAAGAATGATCAAAATAAAGAAGAAAGAAAATTTGAACTTAATCAAAAATTAGTTGTTAAAGCTAAGCTTCTGCTTGGAATTAAAGGTTATTTTACCAGCCACAAAACAACCAGCAGCAACAAAAATAATTCTAAAAATAACAACATCGAAATAGTTAACAAATACAAGCAACTTTGGAATGTTGAACGATCCTTCAAAATCTCCAAATCCGACCTCAAAGCCAGACCAATCTTCCACAACAAAGAACAAGCCATCAAAACCCACATCCTCATCTGCTTTATGGCACTTGCTATTGCCAAATACATCGAAATTAAAACACACAAATCGATCAAATCTGTAATCAAAGAGCTAAAAAGAGTAACTGATGCCAGAATTTATGACAAAATTAACAAAAGAGAATTTGTAATGAGATCAAAAATGAATGATGAAGTTAAGAAAATCTTAGAAATGATTTGACCGCACTAGTTTGCTCAAGTTGGGAAGGATTTAGTTGGCAGAGATTTATCTAGATATTTC
>JANRLM010000113.1 GCA_033762595.1 Rickettsiales bacterium | reverse complement strand
AGCTGAATTTTAGTTACTGGGCTATAAAAAAGCAGGGAAACCTTATTATTTTCCCTCAAATCACTAATTTTTTGGCATCTAATATCGCTGTGATAAATAATTTTTCGCTCAGAAAAATCGCAATCTCTATGCACTACATTTCTAACATCTGGCTCATTTTTAGAATTTATATTCGCAACTGAAAGCAAATGGTAAGGGTGTTCTCTATTTCTAACGCCAGTCATAAGCTCAGAAATTATTGTCTTTAGAATATCATCTGGGTTTCTAATATCAAACTCTGGAGATTTAATATCAAAATTTTTATAAAAATTTTTCATACAATAATGAACAGGAAAATATTGATTATAATTAAACTATATATAATAAATATAATAAAAAATTAAATTTATTTTCATAATGCCAAAGCATAGTAAAGTTTTAGTTATAGGCTCAGGGGCAGCTGGTTGCACCGCAGCAATTTATACTGCAAGGGCAAATCTTAAGCCGATTATGGTGCGTGGAATGCAACCCGGTGGGCAAATGACAATCACTACAGATGTTGAAAATTATCCTGGTTTTGCTGATGTTATACAAGGTCCTTGGCTGATGGAACAAATGGAAAAGCAAGCTGAAAATGTCGGCACGGAAATTATTTCTGATCACATAAATGAAGTTAGTTTTTCTGATAAATTATTCACAGCTAAAGGCGATTCTGGTGAGGTTTATACCGCGGATTCCGTTATTATCGCAACTGGTGCATCTGCGAAATGGCTTGGGCTTGAAAGTGAGAAGAAATTTCAAGGTTATGGCGTTTCAGGTTGTGCAACTTGTGATGGTTTCTTCTTTAGAAATAAAGAGGTCGCAGTTGTTGGTGGCGGAAACACTGCTGTTGAAGAGGCTTTATATCTAACCCACCACGCTTCAAAAGTTACGCTAATTCATAGAAGGGATAGTTTAAGGGCGGAGAAAATTCTGCAAGACAGATTATTCAAGCACCCTAAAGTGCAAGTTATTTGGGATTCTGCGCTAGAAGAAGTTCTTGGCACTGAAAATCCACTTTCAGTAACTGGTGCAAAAATTAAAAACCTTAAAACTGGCGGGGTTTCTGAGTTAAAACTTGATGGGATTTTTATAGCAATTGGCCATAAGCCTAATACGGATATTTTCAAATCAAAGCTAGAGCTTGATGCTGAGGGCTATATAATTACAAAAACTGGAACAACAAAAACTAATATTGAAGGGGTTTTTGCAGCAGGTGATGTGCAAGATAAAATTTATCGCCAAGCTATCACTGCCGCTGGAACTGGCTGTATGTCTGCATTAGAAGCAATAAAATATTTAGAGGCGAGGGGTTAGATATTATAATTAACCCCGCAATAAATGCGGGGTGACAAAAACAAAAAATTTATGACAAACGAAAATAAAAAACCAAAATTTGATAAATCAAAATTACCTTCAAGATATGTAACTGAAGGGCCGGAACGAGCGCCACATCGTTCATATTATTATGCGATGGGCTTGAAAGATGAACATATCAAGCAACCACTTGTTGGGGTTGTAAGCACTTGGAATGAAGCTGCGCCTTGTAATATCGCCCTTCAAAGGCAAGCACAAGTTGCTAAAAAAGGGGTTTTCGCTTCTGGTGGAACGCCTAGAGAATTCACCACAATCACCGTTACTGATGGCATAGCGATGGGGCATCAGGGTATGAAATCATCTCTTGTTTCCCGTGAAACAATCGCTGACTCAGTAGAGTTAACCGTTCGTGGCCATTGCTATGATGCATTGGTTGGTTTTGCAGGCTGCGATAAATCTCTGCCGGGGTTGATGATGGCAATGGCTCGCCTTAATATACCATCAGTTTTTATGTATGGTGGTTCAATAATGCCGGGTAAATATAAAGGTAAAGATGTAACCGTTGTTGATGTATTTGAAGGCGTTGGCAAATATGAAGCTGGCAAAATGTCCGAAGATGAATTGGTTGATTTAGAAAAAGTAGCTTGCCCAACTTCAGGTTCTTGTGGTGGGCAGTTCACAGCAAACACAATGGCTTGCGTTAGTGAAGCTCTAGGTCTTGCACTTCCCGGTTCTGCTGGTGCGCCTGCACCCTTTGAAAGCCGTGATAAATATGCTTTTGCCTCTGGAGAATATGTAATGAAATGTCTTGAAAAAAACATTCGCCCAAGAGATATTATAACTCGTGAATCTTTGATAAATGCGGCCCGTGTGGTTTCAGCAACGGGTGGTTCAACCAATGCCGCTTTGCATTTACCAGCAATTGCAAATGAAGTTGGTATTGATTTTGATATGAATGATATCGGTGAAATATTCCGCACCACACCTTATATTGCGGATCTCAAGCCGGGCGGTAAATATGTTGCTAATGATATGTATCAGATTGGTGGCGTTTCAATAGTCCTAAAAGAGCTACTTGATAATGGACTATTATATGGTGATTGCATAACCGTTACTGGCAAAACTATCGCAGAGAATCTGAAAGATATAATCTTCCCTGAAAATCAAGATGTTGTTTATCGTGTTAAAACGCCACTTTCTAAAACTGGTGGGGTGGTTACATTAAAAGGTAATTTGGCTGAGGAAGGTTGCATAGTTAAAATTGCTGGTCTTAAAAAACTAACTCATAGAGGGCCAGCAAGGGTATTTGATAAAGAAGAAGATGCCTTTGAAGCCGTTAAAAAAAGGCAATATAAAGAAGGTGATGTTATAGTTATCCGCTATGAAGGGCCAAAAGGTGGGCCGGGAATGCGTGAGATGCTCTCAACCACAGCGGCACTTTATGGGCAGGGCGTTGAGAATGTTGCCCTTATTACAGATGGCAGATTTAGTGGCGGAACTCGTGGTTTATGTATTGGCCATGTTGGGCCAGAAGCAGCCGTTGGTGGCACTATTGGGTTAATTAAAGATGGTGATATAATAAATATTGATGCCCTTGCCGGCACTATCAATGTTGAGCTTTCTGATGCCGAGCTTCTTGATAGGAAAAAGCAATGGAAGCCTCGTGAAAATGGTCATACAACTGGTGTTCTTTGGAAGTTTGCTCAGCTTGCTGGCCCTGCCTCAAAAGGGGCAGTTACCCACCAAGGTGCAAAGGCTGAAAAACTGCCTTATTGGAAGATTTAGACTCTTGAGTTGCCCAGCTTCATTCCCGCGAAAGCGGGAATCTAAAAATAACTATAGATACCCGCTTTCGCGGGTATGAATTAGGTGGCTGGAAGAAATTCTTCTGAGCTAATTAATTTACAAATACGATAACAAAAACTATATAAATGATAATCTCAGAAAAAGCACAGGAACAAGCCCTTTTTGAAAAGTTAAAATCTGTGCCGATAAAGTTATTAATCATAACTTTATTAATTTATGGGGTAGGGGTTATTGCATTATTTTCAGCTTCTAAAGGCAATTTTTATCCTTGGGCGTTTAAGCATTTGGTAAATGGTATTATTGCTTTGCCCTTAATATTCGTAATAATTTTAACTGATATAAAAGTTTGGTTCAAAACCGCTTATATTTTATATGGCTTTGGCTTAGTTTTGCTTCTCATTGTAAAAATTTTCGGCGTTGAAGGTGGGCTTGGCGCACAGAGATGGATTGCCATTGGGGATTTCAGATTCCAACCTTCTGAGCTTGTAAAAGTATTTATAGTTCTCTCACTTGCAAGGTTTTATCATTTACTCCATTTTAATAATCTGCATAAATTTTCAAGCCTAGTATTTCCGCTAATGTTAATTGGTGCATCAGCAGGTTTAGTTTTGTTACAGCCAAACCTTGGCACTGCCGCAATTATCTCAATGGTTGGTGTGATAGTTATGTTTATAACCGGCTTAAGCTGGAAGAAGATTTTTAGCGTAGTTGCCGTTGTGTTGCTTGCCTTACCAATTTTGTGGGCGAATATGCATGATTATCAGAAAAAGAGGGTTGAGACCTTCCTAAACCCTGAGCAAGACCCACTTGGTGCAGGGTATAACATCATACAATCCAAAATTGCGATTGGGGCAGGGGGTTTGATAGGGAAGGGGCTTAGCAAAGGCACGCAGAGCCAGTTAAATTTTGTGCCAGAGCAACAAACAGATTTTATCTTTTCTATAATTGCTGAGGAATTTGGCTATATCGGAACGCTAATATTGCTATTGCTTTATGCTTTATTTTTCCACCAAGCTAGAAAAGTTGCAGAGGCCTGTCAATCAAATTTTGGGAAAACTATAGCAATTGGAATGGCGGTAATTTTATTCGTGCATGTATTTGTAAATATAGGAATGGTGAGCGGAATTCTGCCAGTTGTAGGCGTGCCATTGCCGTTTCTTTCTTATGGGGGTTCTAGCTTAATTAGCTCAATGATTGCAGTTGCTTTTATAATGAATGCTTACATCCACCGCAAAACCAAAATCTCAGTTAGTGATGATAGTTTTTAACTATATCTCTTAACTAATTTCAAAATATCTTCACGCATTTCGGGGTTGTGTAGGGCGATTGCGATATTGGCTTCCACGAAGCCCCTTCTAGCGCCGCAGTCAAATCTCTCACCTTCAACTAATGCACCGAAAGAGCTGATATTATCTCTAGCCATTGCATCAAGGGCAGATGTAAGCTGAATTTCGCCGTTTTTATCAGCGTTAGTTTTATCTAAATATGAAAAAATCTCAGGGCTTAAAATATATCTGCCAACTATTGCGAAATTTGAGGGTGCTTCAGAAGGGTTTGGCTTTTCAACCATAGAAGCGATTTTGATAGAATTTTCAAAGCGTTCACCAGCTGGTTTTATAATTCCGTATGAGCTAGTTTTATGATTTTCAACTTCTCTAACCGCAATTACATTTCCGCTTTGCTTTTTATTCCAAATATCAATCATCTGTGAAAGCACTGGCTTTGCTGGATTATAAAATAATTCATCAGCAAGAAGCACTGCAAAAGGCTCATCATTTGGAAGAAAATTCCTCGCACATAGCACAGCGTGGCCTAACCCCAAAGGTTGTTGTTGTCTGATAAAAGCGATTGAACCCGCTGGTGGCAGCCAATCTTTTGTAAGGGCTAAAACTTCACTTTTTTGTTTATCTTCTAAAACTTTTTGCAATTCAAATACATGATCAAAATGGTTTGAGATAACATTTTTATTTCTACCGGTTATGAAAATAAATTTCTCAATCCCAGAGTTTCTAGCTTCTTCAAAGGCATATTGGATAATTGGCTTATCTACAATTGTAAGCATTTCTTTTGGCAGAGCCTTAGTTGCAGGTAAAAATCTAGTGCCAAGCCCACCAACT
>JANRLM010000112.1 GCA_033762595.1 Rickettsiales bacterium | reverse complement strand
TCTAACTTCTGGTGGCAAATTAATTAAAGGCATTTTTGAAGGTGAAACAATTAACACCCCATCAATGATTGCGGTTGAAGATTGTATTGATGGCCTCAAATGGGCGAAATCTATCGGTGGATTAAATGCTTTAATAACTCGTTCAAATAACAACCTCAAAGCTCTTGAAAATTGGGTTGCGAAATCAAATTGGATTGGCTTTTTGGCAAAAGATAAAAATATTCGCTCAAACACTTCAGTTTGCTTGGAAATCACCGCCCCTTGGTATAAGGCAAAAACAGCAGAAGATCAGGCGGAAATCGCTAAAAAACTGGTAAAAATTCTTGAAGATGAAAAAGTTGCTTATGATATCGGCGCTTATCGTGATGCCCCTGCTGGTATTCGCATCTGGTGCGGTGCAACGGTTGAAACATCTGACATTGAAGCATTAACCGAATGGCTTGACTGGGCTTTTTCAACGCTTGAAGCTCAAATTGCTAAAGCTGCTTGATATATACATAATTATATAGTATAATAATGTATATACAATGAATTATCTATGCAAGTTCAATTCTCAAAATGGGGAAATTCTCTAGGTTTAAGAATCCCAAAACACATTGCCGATGAAGTTAAAGCAACAGATGGTGCAGTTGCGAATATTGAAATTATTAAGGGAAATATAATTATTTCACCAAAAAATAATTCTTACAACCTTGATGATTTATTATCAAAAATTTCAAAAAAAAATATACATAATCACATTGAAGAAAATTTTTTAGGAAAAGAGGTTTTTGAGTGAAATATATTCCAGAAAAAGGTGATATAGTATGGCTTAATTTTGAGCCTCAAGCTGGCAAGGAAATTCTAAAAAGAAGACCAGCGATAGTTCTTTCACCTAAAAAATATAATCAGCTTACAAGTATGTTCATTGTTTGCCCTGCAACTACTAAAATTAAAAATTATCCTTTTGAAGTTGAATTTTCTATAGATAAAAAAGCCAAAGGTGCATTTCTAGCCGATCAAATAAAATCTCTTGATTGGAAAATTAGAAAAGTAAAATTTATTAAAAAATCTGATTCAAAAACCCTTAATGAAATTTTAGCAAAAATCTCCGCTTTAATATTTTAGCCTAATCAAGCAACCAACTTCTTCCTTCTCTCTAGAATTTCAGTGAATTTTGAGAATAAATATTCTGCATCTCTTGGCCCTGGGGAAGCTTCTGGGTGGTGCTGAACCGAGAATACATCCTTGCCAACCAGCTCAATACCTTCGTTAGTATTATCAAACAGAGAGATGTGAGTTTCTTTAACATTTCTCGGCATAGATTCACGAGTTACAGCAAATCCGTGGTTTTGGCTGGTGATTTCAACTTTACCTGTATTCAAATTTTTCACTGGGTGATTCGCCCCTCTATGCCCTTGATGCATTTTAATAGTTTTGCACCCAAGCGAGGTTGCTAGGAGCTGATGCCCCAAGCAAATTCCAAAAACTGGAATATCAGATTCAACTATCTCTTTAATTACTGAACCTGCATATTTGGCGGTTTGCGAAGGGTCTCCGGGGCCATTTGAAAGAAAAACCCCATCAGGATTATAATCTAAAATTTCTTTCGCAGAAGTTTTAGCTGGCACAACTTGAACTTCACAGCCACTATCAACTAAATTTCTAAGTATGTTCTGCTTGATACCAAAATCAACCGCAACTATTTTATATGGCAGATTTTTTGGCTTGCGGAAGCTTTCAGTTGGTTGCTCCCAACCGCCTTCATTCCAAATGTAAGGTTTATCGCAAGAAACCTCGTTAGCCAACTCCGCACCTTCCATTTTTGGAACTGCTTTCAGCTTAGTTTTTAAGCCCTCTATATTAATTTCAGAAATTTTTTCAGCATAAGCAATAATACAATTTTGTGCACCATTAAGCCTGATATGACGGGTCAACGCACGAGTATCAACACCACAAATGCCAGTTACACCTTCAGATTTTAGCCATTCTGAAAAATGATGCTCCGCACGATAATTCGCAGGATTAGTAACTTCCGCACTGCTTATAAGCCCTTTTGCGAAGATCTTTTTGCTCTCATAATCATTTTTATTTGCCCCAACATTGCCGATATGCGGGAATGTGAAAGTTATAATTTGCTTGTGGAAAGATGGGTCAGTTAGGCTTTCCTGATAACCAGTAATTGAGGTATTAAAACAGATTTCCCCAGCGGTTTCACCCTTTGCACCAATTCCATAACCATGGAAAATTGTTCCATCTTCAAGTAATAAAATTGCATTTTTTTGAGGTATGAGAGGCATAGTAAAAAATATTTAGGCAAAATTTCTAGATTTAATAATTATTTTATAACTTAAATCCAGCAAAATTTTATTTTTTATTGTCACACCACGAATTTTTTCATTCCGACAAAATTCTAAGGTAATGACAATTTAAGATTTCCTGAGTAAATTCAAAACCTTTCTTATTGCCAAAAATATTCGTCAAGCTATAAGCTCTTAAAAAGCATTAATTCAACGCCTGATGATAGAGCAAACTAAAGATTACTATAGCGAAGAAGATATTTTGCTTCCTATGCTTTCTGCCCTCAAAGATGATGATCTTGAGGCGCTTCGCTCAATGCTTTCTGAAAATCACCCTACCGAAATTGCTGAATTACTAAACCTTTGTGAGCCAGAAGATAGGGAAAAAATAATCGCTGTTCTTGGTGATATTGATCCTGAAATCCTTACATTCCTTGATGATTCAGTGCGTGATGATATTCTTAAAATAATCGGCTCGCAATCAGTTGCAGAAGCTATTGAGGAGCTTGAAAGTGACGATGCAGTTCAATTAGTGCAAGATTTACCAGAGGAACAAATTGAGGAAATTCTTGAAGGCCTCTCCCTTGAAAAACGCCAAGAGGTTGAAGAATCCCTCAATTATCCTGAAGAATCCGCTGGCCGTTTAGCTAACAAACAATTCGTTACAATCTCAGATTTTGCTTCAGTTGGTGATACAATTGATTTAATGCGAACAAGTGAAAACCTGCCACAAGATTTTTATACTATATTCGTGGTTGATGAGGAAGGTCGCCCAACTCACTATATTCCTCTAAGCCGCATTATGAGAAATAAGCGGGAAGTTAAAGTTAGAGATTTAATGCAAGAAATTATAAAAATTATTCCCGTTGATACAGACCAAGAAGAAGTTGCGAATATCTTCCAAAAATATGGTTTAATCTCCGCACCAGTTGTTAATCATAACGGCAAAATGGTTGGTGTTATAACCGTTGATGACATCACCTATATCATCAAGCAAGAAGCCGAGGAGGACATTTTAGGAATGGTTGGCTTGACTTCTCAGAAGGATTTATTCGGCTCAGTTATTAAAAGGTTTTCCAGCCGAAGCCCTTGGCTTTTTATAAATTTAATTACGGCTTTTGTAACCTCTTTTATAATTAGTTTTTTTGAAAAATCGATTGCGGAACTCGTAGCACTTGCAACATTAATGCCAATTGTTGCCTCAATGAGTGGCAATTGCGGAACGCAAACTTTAACTATCACCGTTCGTGCTTTAGCTACAAAAGAATTAAGCTCAAACAATTTTTTCAAAATGTTAAAAAGAGAATTTTTAACTTCAATGTTAATCAGCCTTGCTTTAGGAAGCTCAGTTTTCTTAGTAAGTTTCTTGATGTACGAAAATTATTTATTAAGCTCAATAATATTTTCAGCGATAATTTTAACTTTCTTTTTAGCGTCAATTTCTGGCTGTGCAATTCCGTTTATTATGCAAAAACTTCGCTTTGACCCAGCTGTTGCATCATCTGTGCTTTTAACCGCAATTACTGATATGTCTTCCTTTTTTATCTTCCTTACACTTGCGACAAAAATTATTTTGCACTAAGATGGTTTATGGCTAGAAGGTATGAAGGATCGAAGGTATGAAGGATAATTTCCTTCTAACCTTCTGACCTTCACACTTTCCAACCTTCAATCCCTCAAACTATCAACTAAATGGAATCCTCTGAACTCATAGAAATTTGCAGGCAAGCAATATTCGTTATGCTTAAAGTTTCACTTCCACTTATGTTGGTGGCGTTGGTGGTTGGTTTAATTATATCACTTATTCAAGCATTGACACAAATTCAAGAGATGACTCTTTCATTTGTGCCTAAAATTATTACAATTTTTTTAGCATTAATTTTAGCAATGCCCTTTATGATTAACACCCTCGGCGATTTCACTGATGACCTCTTTAAGCGAATATCAGAGGGGAGTAAGTAATGGTTGATGGTTGATAGCAATTTGAAGATGCAATTCACTCTTTACGCCCCTCTCCCCTCGGGAGAGGGGTTGGGGTGAGGGCTAACAATGGTTTATTCCTCTTAACCATCAATTGTCACCCCGTGCTTGTCACGGGGTTAATGGTTGAAAGTGCCTCTAAATATTAAGTTTTGAACTTGTTTTATGGTTAACCCCATAATTAATGCGGGGTGACAATCAGTTGCAAAATAAAAAACTTACTTAAACAACCAAATTATCTGCATTTTTGCAGATTAAATAAAAAGACATCAAAATAAACATAAAAAATCTGTTTCAAAATATGACAAACCACAAAAAAGCCTGCGTGATTGGCTATCCAATCTCTCACTCACTTTCGCCTGTAATTCATAATTATTGGTTAAAAAAATATGGCATTGAGGGTAGTTATGAAGCAGTTGAGGTTGCACCAGAAAACCTTGAAAACTTCCTACTAAACCTTGACAAAAACGGCTATCGTGGTTGCAATATAACCATTCCGCATAAAGAAAGAGCATTTGAGGTTCTTGGAACTCCAGAACTTCAGAACTCCAGAAATCCGAATCTGAAGCTCCGAAGCTCCGAAGTTCCGGAGTTCCAAGAACCTTTGCCTGCCCAAGTTGCTCGCCTAATGGGTGCGGTGAATACTATAGTAGTTGATGAGAACAAAAATTTAGTTGCTACCAACACCGATTTTCTTGGATTCGCACGCAATCTAATAGAGAACGCCCCTGAGTTTGATTATGACAAATCCACTGCACTTATATTAGGTGCTGGTGGTGCTGGTAAGGCGATAGCATTTGCACTCGCATCAATGCAAGTTCCAGCCTTGGTGATAACCAATCGCACCCGTGAAAAAGCAGAGGAAATAAAAAATATAATGATAAATAATTTTGGTTTTCCAGCTTCAAATATTGAGGTTATTGATTGGGAAATGCGAGAGGAAATTTTGCCTCATATTAATATAGTTGTGAATACCACCTCGCTTGGGATGGTTAAGAAGGAAGGTGAGAAGGATGGAAGGTTAGAAGGCGAGAAAGATGGAAGTTTAGAAGGTCAGAAAGAAATTAACCTTCAATCCCTCAAACCTTCACCCCTTCAAACCATCAACCTAAAAACCCTTCCCCCCAAATCGCTAGTAACTGACATTGTTTATAACCCTCTTGAAACTGAGCTTCTAAAGCACGCAAGAGAACTTGGGCATATCGCCGTTGATGGTTTAGGAATGTTACTTCACCAAGCCGCCCCTGGTTTTGAGGCTTGGTTCGGTAAAAAACCCCTCGTTGATAAAGGCCTGCGAGAGGCGGTGCTATCTGCCATGGCTAATCGTTGATAACTACTATAGTTACCCCTCCCCCTGTTTACGGGGGGAGGGGGGGAGGGAGGGAGGGGGGCAAGAAAGCCCCCTCAGTAATAAAGAAGCCCCCTCCTAACCTCCCCCCGCAAGCAGGGTGAGGAATATTTTTCATCGAATCAACAAATCAACGATAACCGATTAAACATTTTCCTATTGAAATCTAAAACCAACCCCCTATATTCCCACTAAAAAAGTAGGGTTTTAGTTGCAGGAATTTGATAACATAACAAATAGCTCAGTTGAAAGTTCAATCAACCCTAAATTCCTAGCGTTTAAGGAAAACTATTCCTCGCTTGAAGCTGAGGAATTAATTGCTGCCGCGAATGAGTTTTTTGCCGCTGTTACCCCTCCCCCTGTTTACGGGGGGAGGCAAGGAGGGGGGCTTGAAAGCCACCTCATCAACAATGATAATGCCCCCCACCCCGCAACAAGTGCGGGGCAGGCTCTAACCTCCCCCCGAAAGCAGGGGGAGGACTATTTTTCCAATCAACCATCTACCATCAACCATCAACCAACTTTATTCTCCTTTTCTTCCTTCGGTTCGTGGTCAGCGTTGTTGCTTCATATGATTGCGGAGATTGATAAAAGCATTCCAGTTTTATTTTTAGATACTGGCAAGCACTTCCCTGAAACAATAAAATATGCTAATGATATTACAAAGCATTTGGGATTAAAAAATTTAATCACTCTTACGCCTGATGATAAAATCCTCTCTCACGCTGATATTTTTGGGAATTTATGGCAGAGCAATGTTAACCGCTGTTGCTGGATTCGTAAAGTTGAGCCGCTTGATAGATTCATTGATGAAAATACAAATCTTGAGGCGATAATTACTGGCAGGCGTGCTTATCAAACTAAAGAACGCCAACAGATGGAAAAAATTGAGCTTGATGATAAGGGCAAAATCCGTATAAATCCGTTAGCTTTTTGGAGTAAAGATAAAATTAAGGAGGAATTTAAGCGAAGAAACCTTTTCAACCACCCACTTGTGGAGCAAGGTTATCCTTCAATCGGCTGTGCACCTTGCACTCGTCAGGTGATGCCCGGTGAAGATGAGCGAGCTGGCAGATGGGCACATATTATAGATATGTCCAAAGATGGCGATATCACCGCCCAAAAACAAGAATGCGGAATTCACTTGAGTAAGAGTGAGGTAAGTGATTGGGTAATTTAGTTGGTTGGTAAAAATTGTTAATAGTTAATGGTTAATTGTTAATGGCAGAAAAGCAAAATAAAGGCTTTGAAAATTTGGAAGTGTGGAAATATTCTATAAACCTTATTAAGGAAATTTATTTAGTTACAAAAAACTATCCTAAGGAAGAGGTTTATGGTTTAACTGCTCAAATAAGAAGGTCTGCTATTTCTATAGCTTCAAATATTTCCGAAGGTTCAGCAAAATCAACATACGCTGAATTTGCAAGGTTTATTTCTATTGCATTAGGTTCTTGTGCTGAGCTAAAATGCCAAGTTATTATTTCTTATGAGATAGGCTATCTTGATGTTATGAATAAAAATTCATTAGCAGAAAAAATAAATATCATAGGTAAAATGTTAAAAGGATTAGAACGAAATTTAAAAGGAAGAGGTAAATAAAATGCTACAATCAACAATTAACAATCAACAATTAACCATCAACCAATCTAGTCACCTAGATCAACTAGAGGCGCAATCCATCTTCATATTCCGTGAGGCGTTCAACAAAATTAAGAACATCGCGATGTTGTGGAGTTTCGGCAAGGATTCTAATGTGATGATTCACCTTGCACGCAAGGCGTTTTTTGGAAAAGTGCCTTTTCCGCTTATACACTGCGATACTGAGCTTGAATTTGATGAAGTTTACGCGTTCCGCGATAAATATAAAAAAGAATGGAACATTGATTTCATCTCGGAAATCTGCCCACCTCTTGAGTCCACTGATGAATCGCTTCCACATTCAGCACGCGTTGCAGCTCGTAAAACTGGTGGCCTAAAAAATGTAATTCGCAAGCACGGATTCAATGGAATCGTTGCTGGTATCCGCCGTGATGAAGAGGGAACTCGTGCAAAAGAAAGATATTTCTCACCTCGTGATTCTGAAGGGGCTTGGGATGTTAAAGATCAACCGCCTGAATTTTGGGATCAATTTATGACGGATTTTCCTCCACAAACCCACGTTCGTATTCACCCGCTACTTCACTGGACAGAGCTTGATGTTTGGCTTTATATTCAGCGTGAAGAAATTCCAATCGTGCCACTTTATTACGCAAAGCCTTATCATATTTTAGAAGGCCGTGATTTTGGCGGTAAGCTGATGCGTTTCCGCTCACTTGGTGAAAAGGGCATTACTTGGCCTCTTGAAAGCCCAGCGGATACGATTGAAAAAATCATCGCAGAGCTTCGTGTTACTAAGGTTTCTGAGCGTTCTGGCAGGCCAATGGGTGCTGATGAAGATGAATCATCTTTTGAACGCCTCAGAGCCGCTGGATATATGTAATCTCATGGATACCATCTTCGCATTATCATCAGGTAAAGGAAAATCAGGCGTTGCGGTTATTAGAATTTCTGGCAGGGAAGCCTTGAGCTGCCTTAAAAAACTTGGTGTTGAGAAAAATTTATCTCCAAGAACTGCACATTTACTTAAACTTAAAGAAGGTGAAAACCTTATTGATAACGCACTTTGCATCTATTTTGATGCACCAAAATCTTTCACCGGTGAAGATGTGGTTGAGCTTCACCTTCACGGCTCTATCGCTGTAATTCGTAAGGTTTCAGAAATTTTATATAATATAAAAAATGTTCGCCCAGCTGATGCTGGCGAGTTTTCAAAGCGTGCATTTGAAAATGGTAAAATGGATTTATTGCAAGCTGAAGGTTTAGCTGATTTAATCCACGCTGAAACCGAAGCTCAGCTTAGGCAGGCGAATAAAATTATTGCGGGCGATGCCTCAAAAATCTATGATAATTGGCGAGAAAAAATTATTGAAATAATCGCTTTTATTGAGGCATTCGTTGATTTTCCTGAGGAAGATATTCCCACTGATTTAGATAAACAAGCACAACAAAAAATCGTAAATTTAATCTCTGAAATTGAAAATTTCTTGCAAGATAATCGTGCTGAAAGGCTTAAAAATGGTGCGGTTGCAACCATTCTTGGCAACCCAAATGTTGGTAAATCCACCCTTATCAATTTCTTAAGCAAACGCGATATTGCAATTGTTTCTGAAATTGCTGGCACGACCAGAGATGCAATAGAATCTAACCTAGAAATAAAAGGCTTTCCGCTTACAATTATTGATACCGCCGGCATTAGAAATTCAACCGATGCAATTGAACAAGAAGGCATAAAACGGGCTTTGGAAAAGGCAGAAAAATCTGATTTCAAAATCATTATTTTATCAGCGGAAGAATATCCAAATTTTGATAGTAAAATCACTGATTTAATTGATGAAAAAACCATTCTAATCATCAACAAATCTGACATCTTTAGCTTGGATAAAAATATAAAAATTAAAAATATTCAGCCAATAATTTGCTCAATAAAAAACCACATTAATTGTGAAGAAATTATTGAGAAAATTGTTCATCAATTAGAATCAATTTTACATCAAGAAAACCCAGTTATAACCCGTGCGAGGCATAGAAAATCTCTAGAGGAATGTAAGAATTATTTGCAGGAATTTTTAACCTCTCGCACGCAACAAAAGCCGATTGAAATTTCAGCCGAAGCCTTAAGAATTTCCGCCTCAAACCTCGGTAAAATCACTGGAAAAATTGATGTTGAAATGATTTTAGATAAAATTTTCTCTGAATTTTGTATCGGGAAATAAGCTTTTAACCACAAAGTTTTTACCCGCATTTATTGAGGAGTTAAGAATAGCTACACCATTATTCATTCCCGCCCCGTGTCAAGCACGGGGTAAACTCCAGCGAGAATCTATAATATAAAATATTGGATACCCGCCTTCGCGGGTATGAAGTGAAAGTGTTTATTTATATTTAACCCCGCAACAAGTGCGGGGTGACAATTAGTGGCTAAGGGGCTAAATCTTTGTGTAGCAATTACTCCCTCACCGCTCAAAAAACCCCTATATCTATTGACATTTAAATAAAATTAGGCTAAAATAAAGGTATATAACAACTAAATCATATTTTTTATGAGTGGCGGTGGAGCTAGTTCACATTTACAATCTGAAATGGGCAAGTCAGCTGGTGGTATAAATATCTTTATCTTTGGTCGTGCTGATAACATACCAGGCTTTCAAGATGTAAGCTATGGCGGTCACTACGATAACTCTCACGCTGGCAATTTTTCTCACGGCTTAGGTTCTGCGCATTCTGAAGGTATAGGTAGAGAATAAAAATCTCACCTCCCAATTCCCAAACCCCAATCTTATGAAAGAGCTTACTGGAAAAAAAGTTTTTCTAATTTTTACAATCTTTTTTGTAATTATTTTTGCAGTTAATTTTTATATGCTATATCTTGCGATTGATATTCAAAACAAAATAAAAGAAGTATCAGAGAAGCAAGAAAAAATTGATGGGCAATAACGCAAAAAGATGTTTACATTGTAGCACCGAATTTTCATCAGAAAGTGATTTTTGTTGTAGGGGCTGTGAGTCTGCATATAAAATAATTCAAGATTTTGGTTTGAAAAAATTTTATGATTACCGAAAATCTGAAACCTCTAACCTAGAAACTGCAAATATAAATTCTGAAATCATTGACTTCACTCAATTTGCCAAGAAAATTCCTGATAATAGTTTTGAAATTGAGCTTTCTGTTAAAGGTATAAAGTGCGGCTCTTGCGTTTGGCTTATTGAAAAAGCTCTGGAAAAACAACCTTCGGTTAAAAATTCTCGCGTAAATTTTACTACAGCAAAACTCTATATAAATTGGCAAGGTGATATTTCTGAAATCAATAATCTCTGCGGAATTGTTGCTCAAATGGGTTATGGCATAACGCCTTATGATCACAAAAAAATCTATGATGAGATTGAATTTGAGAAAAATTCTCTGCTCAAAAAATTGATAGTTTCAGGTTTTGCAATTGTCGCAGTGATGATGTTTTCAGATGGTCTGTGGGAGGATTCTCGCAAAAACATCGGCTCTGCTACTCACGATTTTCTGCACTGGATTTTGATTTTAATTGGCTTTCCTGCGATTATTTATAGCGGTTCATATTTTTTTAGTTCGGCGGTAAAATCCTTGAAGTCTAAGGCTCTCAATATGGATGTACCAATTGCTTCAAGCATATTGGTAATATTATTGCTAAGTTTTTATCAAGCGATAATAGGTGATGAAAATTTTTATTTGGATTCCGCAATAATGTTAATATTTTCCCTGCTAACTGGAAGATATCTTGAGCTTCAGGCGAGATATAAAGCCAAAGCTAGTGCGTTAGAAATGGTTGATTTGCTTACTGGTTTTGCAACCAAAATTAATGATGACGGCACTAAAAAAATTATCTCCTCAAAAGATTTGAAAGAAGGCGATATAGTTATAATTTCAGTTGGTGAAAAAATCCCCTCTGATGGCATTATAACTGAGGGAAACTCTGAGTTTGATACAAGTTTAATCACTGGTGAAACTTTGCCGAAAACTCTAAAAATTGGGCAAGCAGTTTATGCGGGAATGATAAATCTTGCGACGCCAATTAAAATTATCATCACAAAAGAAATTGCAAATTCACAAGTTGCAAAAATTTTGAATCTGCTTGAAAATGCTGAAAAATCCAAGACTGGCTATAGTTTACTGGCGGAAAAGGCCACAAAATTATATATTCCGCTAGTTTATGGTTCGGCATTATTTACAATAATTTTATGGTATTTTTTCTTAGGGGCAAGTTTTGAAAAATCTATAATTTATGCAGCTTCCGTGCTGATTATAACTTGCCCTTGTGCATTGGGGCTTGCAATTCCAGTGGTGAATGTTTTAGCGTTTGGAAAATTATTCAAAAATTCTTTAATGCTGAAAAATGGCGAAATTATTGAGAAAATTCCACTCTGTGATAAAATAATTTTTGATAAAACCGGAACGCTTACCGAAGGGAATTTCAAGATTTCTAATCTTTCAGATTTCACTGAGGAGGAGCTGAAAATTGCAACTTCCCTAGCGATAAAAAGCTCGCATATGCTTTCAAAAGCTATC
>JANRLM010000111.1 GCA_033762595.1 Rickettsiales bacterium | reverse complement strand
ACTATAGCGTTATAAAATTTATCATGGAATTTTTGAAGCCTCGCAAGCTCGCTTTGCATTTCGTCCTTAGCGATTTTTGCAGCTTCACCCAAACCAACTACAAGTGGAGTTGGAAGTGTTCCAGATCTGAAGCCCCTCTCTTGCCCGCCGCCGTAAATGATAGGCTCTAGGCGGACTCTTGGACGACGACGCACATATAAAGCACCAATTCCCTTGGGCCCATAGATTTTATGCCCTGAAATACTAGCTAAATCAATATTCATCTCCTCAACATCAATCGGGATTTTGCCAAAGGCTTGGGCTAAATCCGAATGGAAGAAAACCCCTTTTTCACGAGTGATTTTCCCAATCTCTTTAAGAGGCTGAATCACGCCAATTTCGTTGTTCACAGCCATTATTGAAACGACTAAAGTTTCATCAGTAATAGCATTTTTTAATGCAGTAAGATTGATAAAACCCTTTTTATCAACCGGCAGATAAGTGACCTTAAACCCCTCCATTTCTAAGTGCCTACAAGTATCCAGCACGCATTTATGTTCAGTTTTAACGGTGATTATATGCTTTTTCTTATCGCCATAAAACCCAGCCAAACCGCTAATTGCAAGGTTGTTTGATTCAGTTGCACCTGATGTAAAAATTATCTCTTTTTCATCAGCATTTATAACGCTTGCAACATTTTTGCGGGCGATTTCTACCGCGTCCTCAGCCTCCCAGCCATAGCTGTGGGAGCGAGAGTGAGGGTTTCCAAACTTCTCAAGAAAGTATGGCTTCATAGCCTCAAAAACGCGAGGATCCATAGGGGTGGTTGCCTGATAATCCATATATATAGGCTTTTGTTGCCCCTTATTATTATTTGCATAAGCAGTTGTAACTGCGCAAGAATCTGTATTCATTTTTCAACCCTAGATTGATTTTAATTTCACCCTCTGCAAAATTGCAGATATTTTACAAGATGATTTTGTTTATCTATATCAAATGCTTAATTCTACTTATCTGCAAAAATGCAGATAATTTTATTTTTTTAGCATTTTTAGGCAAAAATAGATTTTGCTAAATTTTTGCTACTTTTCCCCTATGTGTCACCCCGCATTTATTGCGGGGTTAACCATAAAATACGCTCAAATTTAAGTGTAGAACACTTTCAACTATTAACCCCGCAATAAATGCGGGGTGACAATTTGAGATTAAAGCACTTAAACCTATCTTTATCTAACAATACACATTTTAGCCCTCAGCCTAAACCTCTCTCAAAGGTAGTTGTGTAATTGACAATAGCAATAACCTACTATTTTAGTAAACTATATAATGTTAGTGTAATTATAATCAAGATTAATAATATTAAAATAACTTTATAATTCAGTTACTTGATAATGATTATCAAATGCGTAGTCATACCTGCGAAGGCAGGTATCTAGCGGAAGACAATTATGGATACCGGACAGCTGATTTTGTAACGCTTTCTTGCAGAAATCTAACAAAATCTAGCTTCCGGTATGACAAAATTAGGTTAATTACAAAGCAAAATTTTTTATAAAATCCAAAAACTTATCGCACTCTTCTTTTGTATTAAGCCAGCCTAAACTTAATCGGATTGCACATTTTGCAATATCATCTGGAATATTCATCGCCTTCAAAACATGAGAACTATTTACACGCCCAGAAGAACAAGCTGAACCACTTGAAACTGCAAAACCAGCTAAATCAAGCTTTATAAGCATAGTCTCTGCAGGCTGATTTGGAATTGCGAATAATATTGTATTAGGTAAATGGTTAGTGGTTGATGGTTTATTGTTAATGGGAAAAAACACAATATCTGGGTTAATTTTCTTAAGTGATTCTATCATATAATTTGTGAGGGCGGAAGTGTGGCTTTGATATTCAGCAAGGTTTTTTATGCTATCCTCAACTGCTTCTGCAAAGCCAAGAATTGCTGGCAGATTTTCAGTGCCACCCCTTAAAAAACCCTCCTGACCACCACCAATTATAAAAGGTGAAATTTCTAAACCCTTCTTGATAACAAACCCCGCAACACCTTTTCCACCGCCAATTTTATGAGCAGAAATGGTTGCCATATCAACACCCAAATTATTAAAATCAAATGATATTTTGCCAAGTGCCTGCGATGCATCAGTATGCAGAAAACCCTTATTTGCAAAAACGATTTGTTTAATTTCTGATAAATCTTGCACTATTCCCGTTTCATTATTTGCAAGAATTATTGAGGCAAGAAAGGCCTCGCCATTAAATGATTTTATAATCTCCTCAAAATGAGCGAGGTTAACTTTACCAAACTCATCAACTTGAACAATTTTAACATTGGGCTTACTTGCAAATTTTAATATTGAAGTATGCTCAACCGCAGAAATGATATAATTTTTAATATTTGGTAGGCAGTGAAAAATCATATTATTGGATTCCGTGCCAGAGGAAGTGAAAATGAGCCCCTGCCCTTCTGCCGCTATATTCTGCAAAATTTTATTACGAGCTTTGGTAAGTAGAGATTTTGCCGTTCTGCCAAATGAATGAATTGAAGACGGGTTAAGCGGGGCATCAAGCGATTGCAAGATGGCCTCCCTCGCACAAGGCTTTAATGGCGTGGTTGCGTTATAATCAAAGAATATTTTATTATTGTTTTGCATTTCTATTAAAGTGGCAATGACATTTTAATTTATTAAAAAATATTCTCAATTAGATAAAATTATTATAATGTAATGTAAATTCAAAATTTACCAATGAACAAAGAAGCTGAAAGATTGCCAAATATTTGGGTGCTGACTGATGAAGTTGCAGGACATAATGCACAATCTATAGGCGTTGCAGAAGCATTGGGCTTACCCTTCATAAAAAAGAAAATAATCTATAACAAAAAGGCAAAGTTGCCAAATTTTCTGATTTGCAATGATTTTTCTTCAGTTGATTCTAAGAAATCTGATAGTTTGCATGGCAACCCCGATATTGTAATTTCCTGCGGAAGAAAACTTGCACCCGTTGCACTCGCCATCAAAAAACGAGCCAAAAAAGCAAAAATCAAAACTTATACTTGCCATATTATGTGGTGTGGGCTTTCAAAATTTTTTGGGTTTGATTTAGTTGCATTGCCCTCTCATGATAATATAAATTTTTTAATCGCAAAAAATAAAAGAATCTTAAAAACTATTGGCGCACCGAATAGAATAAACAAAGATTTTCTTCTGCAAGAATATAAAATTTGGGGCAGAACCATTGGCGAGCTTCCAAAACCAAGAATTGTAGTTTTGATTGGTGGTAATTCTCGCAAAACGAACTTTACAAAATATCACTCCGAGATTTTGGTGAATAGGGTTACGAATATTGTTTCAGAGCTTGGGGCTTCACTTTTAGTAACCAATAGCCGAAGGACTAATCCTGAATTATCAGATTATATTAAGGCGGAATTCAAACATAAAATTGGAAGATATTATTATTTTCATGATGTGCATCAATCTAAAGCGAATCCATTTTTTGCTTTTCTACAATTAGCGGATTGCGTTATCACAACTGGCGATTCAATTTCAATGTGTAGCGAAGCATGCACAATTGGTAAACCAGTTTTTATATTTTCACCAGATGGCAACGCCCCACCAAAGCATAGAAGATTCCACGAGCTTTTATATAAAGGCGGCTATGCCAGCGAATTTAATGATGATAATATTAGAAAAATTATTTCTAGCAAAAATTTGAATAGCCTCAACGCAAGTAAGATTCTAAACACCGCCTCACTAATCGCCGATAGAATTAGAAATGATTTTTAGTAAATTAAATAAATTAAAAAAATCAGAAAATAATAATTATTTAATTAAATTAAATGGAGAATTAATTTCCTATAGTTTGGAATTATCTAGAAGAAGGTCTATTTCCCTAACCATCAACAAGAATGCAGAAATAAAAATTAAAGCCCCAAATAAAATTTCAAAAAAATATCTTGAAGATTTTATTATTAAAAAATCTAATTGGATAATTAAAAAAAGAGATTTTTTTATCAAAAACCAGCACCTTATTCATCAAAAACAAGAATATAAAAATGGAAGCCAATTCAAACTCTTAGGTGAAAATTACCAGCTTTTTTTCAAGCAAAACCTAATTAATAAAATTGAAATAAATAAATTAAATAAAATAATTATTTATAATTTTATTAAAGAACCAAATAAAAATAAAATAATTAAAAATATTGATAAATTCATTCAAGAATTTGCAATTGCATATTTTTATGAAAGGCTGGAAATTTGTAAAATCATCGCTAAAAAAGAAAGGATTTTTTTTAATAGAGAGCTTAAATTTCGCAAGATGAAATCTAAATGGGGAAGTTGCTCAAGGGGTGGGGAAATCAAGCTGAGTTACAGCCTGATTAAAGCCCCAGAAAAATCTATTGATTATGTAATTCTGCACGAATTATGCCATTTGAGGGAATTTAACCATAGCAAAGATTTTTATCAACTCTTAGAAAAATTAATGCCGGATTGGCAAATCCACAAAAATAATTTGAAAAATATTTATAGCGATTTTGGGGAGTGAGAGAATCAACTACCTAATCTCAAATAAACTGCGGAAATTTGATATATCAAACATTTTCTGAACATGACCAACAGGGCTTTGCAGAATAAGTTCAACATTGTTTTTCTTAGCTTCTTCACGAGCAACTAAGAACATTCCAAGTGCAGCAGAATCAATAAATTCAAGGTTGCTAAGCTCAATTATAACAGAGGTAATTGTTTTACTTGCAATAATATTTATAACATTTCTAAAGCTTTGGTGATCAGAAAAAGTGAATTTTCCAGAAAGAGAAAATTCGCAAGTTGAACCATTTGTAGTTTTTTTCAAATTCATAATAATAATATTAAAATAATTCTATATCGTCATCTTTTTTAACAGATGAGCTAGGCTTTGGTAAGTTCTGCTCCATATGAACACCATAACTTGAAACTATAACATCATATGAAGATTTTAATTCAGATAGAACTAACTTATTTTTAATATCCTCACAAACATCTTTATTATTTTTATAAAGGTTTAAGGATAAATCATCTTTTTCATCAAGATAAAATTTTCCAAATGATATTATCATAGCTTTAACGGTTTCAAGCATTTGGCATATAAAACCAATATATTGAGATACTTTATCTTGGAATTGCATTTGCATAACCATTCCAGAAATAGAATTTGAAATTTCACGAGAATTTTCAGCAGTTCCAGCAAGAATTTTTGCAAATTCACCAGTTTGATTCATCAAAGCACCCATTAAACCATCTAGGGTTTTCTTAACTGAAATATTTTCAGACATATCTGTCGTTGCAACCTCATTAAGAATATTATAGCCATTACTAACGCTGTTGGTAACAACTGAGATTTTATTATTCATTTCATCAGAGAGTTTATTAATCTCTTTTGAAACATGGCGAACTTCATCAGCAACAACGGCAAAGCCTTTTCCAGCCTCACCAGCCCTTGCAGATTCAATAGTTGCGTTGAGAGAAAGCAAATTTGTTTGCTTGTTTATGGCTTGGATTTTGCCATTAAATGATTGAATATCCTTGATAGATTTCATCGCATCATCAAGGGAATAAACCATATACATTGATTTCTGCGAAACGAACATAATCTTTTCAACCGCACTTGAAAATGCTGAGTTGAATAGCTCAAAAAAGCTAGACATTTTTATCTTTTCATTATCAACAAATAATGTTTCAGAGCGTTCTATAACTGTTTCAACGGTTTTAGATTGTTGCATAGAGTTTTCAGCTAAAAATACAAATTTTTCATTTATTTGCTTTGCACTAACTTCTACGATACTTGATAATTCTTTTAATTTGGCAATCGTTAAATCAATTGATGAAATTATTGGAATATAAATCTTTTCCCATTTATCTTTCGCACCTGAAGAAGATTTGCTTTGCTGATTTTTTTTAATAAAATCATCCAATAGAGAATCCACACTTTTCTCAGGCTGAACTTGGTTTGCTTTAACTTCCTGCCTATCTTCAAATGTTTTTTTAGCAAGTAATGACATAATATTATTTTTTATTTTGTTTCTCCTCCTGTTAAGGGGGGAGGGGGGATTATATTTTTTATCGCACCCTAGCAAAATTTATCATTGCGTTTGGTAGTTTTGATAGCGAAACTTGCTCATCCACTGCACCGGCCAAATAAGCTGCTTTTGGCATTCCATAAACCACGCAAGAATCCTCATCTTGACCGAAATTAAAGCAACCCGCCTTTTTCATCTCAAGCATTCCTTTTGCACCATCTCTACCCATTCCAGTTAGTATAACACCGCAAGCGACCTTTCCAATATTTTTCGCAACAGAATCAAACAAAACATCAACAGATGGTATATGACCTGATACTTTATCGCCATACTTTACAACACAAGCTAACTGAGAGCCTCTTTTTATAACTTCAAGATGCATTCCACCCGGTGCAATGTATACTTTGCCTACTTCAATTAAATCGCCGTTTTCAGCTTCTTTTACACTTATTTGACAAATTTTATTGAGCCTTTCAGCGAATGATTGTGTATATTTGGGTGGCATATGTTGGGTAATGACAATCGGCGGAAAATTTTTTGGAAGATTGGTTAAAATATCTTTCAAGGCCTCAACACCACCAGTTGATGAACCAATTGCAAAAAGAATATTTTGCTTGAAATTAAATTGATTGGCATTTTCTAAAATTGGGTTTTTCTTAATAATTTCAGATTCTTTCGCCTGCCTGAATTTAACTTTTGAAGCATTTTTAACCTTTGAGATTAATTCATTTGATAATTCTTCAGAATTAAAATCAGTGCTAGTAGTTTTAGGAACATAATCAACAGCCCCTGCTTCTAGGGCTTCTATTGTGCTATCCGCACCCCTCTGTGTAAGTGAAGAACTCATCACAACTGGCATTGGCCTTAGTGCCATTAATTTTTTTAGGAAAGTAATACCGTCCATTCCGGGCATTTCAATATCAAGAGTGATAACATCAGGGTTTAGCTCTTTAATTTTATTT
>JANRLM010000110.1 GCA_033762595.1 Rickettsiales bacterium | reverse complement strand
TGGCCAGTTTTTTGCCAATCTTCCAAGAATTTTTGAAGCCCTGCATCAGTAAGTGGGTGCTTGAATAATTGCTTGATTGTTGAAGGCGGAACGGTGCAAACATCTGCCCCAATTCTTGCCGCATCAAGAATATGAACTGGGTGGCGAACTGAAGCTACTAAAATTTGTGTTTCATAGCCGTAATTATCATAGATAATTCTAATATCTTCAATAAGTTGCATACCATCAAAACCAACATCATCATGCCTACCAACGAAAGGTGAAATATAAGTTGCACCAGCTTTAGCCGCAAGCAAAGCCTGAACTGCGGAAAAACAGAGTGTTACATTCGTTTTTATACCTTCGCTTGAAAATGTTTTGCAAGCCTTCAAGCCTTCTTCAGTTAATGGGAGTTTTACAACCACATTATCAGCAATTTTTGCAAGCTTTCTTCCTTCTTCAATCATTCCGTTATATTCCATCGCAACAACTTCTGCACTAACAGGAAGACCGGGGAGAAGATTACAGATTTCCTTAATAACTTCCAAAAAATCCCTACCAGATTTTAAGATTAAACTAGGGTTTGTAGTAACCCCATCAAGCATTCCATAACTTTTCAAAGATTTTATTTCTGCAACATCTGCGGTATCAACAAAGAATTTCATATGATTTAGGTTTAAGTTAATTTACTAAAGGGATTTTATAGGCTAATAGAATGATTTTGTTAATTAAAAAATTTTACTTATGAGAAAAATTTTTATTTTAAGCATTTTACTAGTAATTGCTAATTTTACTTCTAGTTGTAATACAATTAGGGGTATTGGGCAAGACATAGAAGGTGCTGGCAGAAGCCTGCAAAGAACCTCTGACTATTAATTTTGACTATATAAATTTGTGTTTTATCAAGTTAGAAAATCATATTCAAACAGGCTTTTGCTGATAAAGCAAGTTGCCTTGCTTATCTCTAAAATTTCGCTATTTCTTCTGCTATTAATTGCTTTAATATTATTTTTGGTGAATCGTTTTAACCCCACTTCACTAGAAAATTTTAGAACTGATATATCAAAAGTTGCAAACCCAGTCACAATGTATTTTGATAGTTTTGCAGAGAAAATTTCACTGGTTTTTGAACAAATTGATAATGTGATAAATGCAAATACTTATTCAAAACAATTAAGAGAAACTAAAAACCAAAATTTCAGGCTGAAACTTCAATACAATCTACTAGCTGAAGAAAATGAAAAACTTAGGAAAATGCTTAATTTTATTCCTAATTACAAAAAACAGGTTTTTACAGCTAAGATAATTTCAAAAGCTCCGGGGCCTTTTGTTAAATCCGCTTATATAAAATCTGAAGAAGTTTCTGATTTAGAAAAAGATAATATCGTTCTAAATGATGATGGGCTTGTTGGGCAGATTGAATCAGTTTCAGGTGATATAGCAAATATAATACTAATCACTGATAGAAGATCAAATGTGCCAGTAAAATCAAAAAACTCAGGGAAAAGAGCGATTTTAGAGGGCAATGGAACAAATATTACAGAGCTTGGCTATTTGGTTTCAACCAAAAATTTAACTATTGGAGAAGAAATTTTAACCTCTGGCGATGGTGGAATTTTTCCTGCGGATATTCCAGTTGGATATATTGAAAAAATTGAGAATGACAGGGTTTATGTTGCAACTTACGCAGATATGGAAAGCTTAGACTATGTTTTTATACTTAAATAAATTTCTTGAGTTAATTCCTCTAGCTTCAAGCGTTTTATTTATAACCTTGTTTGCTATTACTGATGGCGGATTATTTCATAATTCTTACACCCCAGCAATAAGTGCTATTTTTGTTTTTTATTGGTTCTTCGCTAATTTGGGACTGATGGGAACTTTAACCATATTTTTTATCGGTTTTTATTCTGATGTTATGTTCTTGAACCCTATCGGCATAGAATCTTTCAGCTTACTTATTGCATATTACATAACTAGAAGCCAAAAGGAATTATGCTCTAAATATGGCTTCCTAGCATTTTGGCTATTCTTTGGCTATTTTTTGTTTATTTTTTTCTTTTTCAAATTCATTTTACTTTCAATATTTGTTGGCTCAGTAAATTTTATAGGGGTTATTTTCTCCCAATATTTATTTACTTTTTTTCTCTATCCAATAATTCATTACATGTTTAGTTTCTTCAAACTTAAGAAGATAACTTTTATTAGAATTTAGAATGTTTAACCCTACTTCAGAAAAATCAAAATTAATTTCAAGAAGGTCTATAATTCTTTCGGTTGGCAAACTTGCGGCTTTATCTGTGCTTGGTGCTAGAATGTATCATCTTCAAATTGTTGAAGGTGCGAAATATAGAAATTTAGCGGAAGGCAACAGAATAAAATTAGTTCCAGTAATTCCAAGAAGGGGTTTAATTAAAGATAGGAATGATCAAATTATCGCGGAAGGTATTTCTCGTTATCAGCTTGTATATAACCCGCAAAGGGGTAAAAACCCTAAAGAAAACCTTATTAAAATTGCAAAACTTATTCAGCTTCCAAAAGATAAATTAGATGAGCTTCTAAACGCATTAGATAGCAAAGCGACAAGATTTCCGCTGGTTATAGAGAATTTTTTATCTTGGGAAAATATTGCTAGAGTAAAAGTTAGAGAAAGAGATTTGCCAGAATTCAAAGTAAATTTTATTGAATCAAGGTTTTATCCTTACCAAAATATAACTTCTCACATTACCGGATATGTTGGAATTGTTAATGATATTGAACAAAAAAACCAAGTTAATATTGAAAAATATGGTGAGCTTCTAAAAGAGCAAAATTTTAGAATAGGCAAAACAGGCATTGAACTTTCTATGCAAGATAAACTTGCTGGTAAAGCTGGCGTTACTGAGGTTGAAGTTGATTCTAGGGGGCGTGCCATTCGTGAAATTTCATACAAGCAAGATGTTAGGGGTAATGATCTCAAACTAACTTTGGATATGGATTTGCAATCATATTTGCACTCTATATTGAAAGGAAAAGGTGGGCTTGCTGGCGAAGGTGCTTCAGCAGTTTTACTAGATGTAGAATCTGGCGATATTATGGCGATGTGTTCCGTTCCGGATTATAATGCAAATTCCTTTATAAAAGGCATTAAAGCTGAAGATTTGAAAAATCTATACTCAAACCCTGATAAGCCTTTTACCAACAAGGCAATTTCTAAAACCTACCCTGCTGGCTCAACCTTCAAAACAATAGTAGCAACGGCAGCATTAAATGAAGGCGTAATTGGAAGAGGCACAAGCATTTATTGCCAAGGGCATTTATATTTCGGTGGTAGAAGATTTCATTGCTGGAAGGAAGGTGGGCATGGCTCACTAAGTGTTGAAGGTGCTTTGGAGCAATCTTGCAATGTATTTTTTTATGAAGTGGCACGCCTTCTTGGTATTCAAAAAATCGCTGATTATGCAAGAAAATTAGGGCTTGGCAATTTAACTGGCATTGAACTCCCATTTGAGGAAGCTGGAATAATTCCAGATCCTGCTTGGAAAAGGAAAACCCTTAAACAGCCTTGGTATGAGGGCGAAACCCTAAATACAGGCATCGGGCAAGGTTATGTTGAAGTAACGCCACTACAACTTGCACTATCAGCCGCAAGACTTGCAACTGGCAAAAATGTTGAAGCAAGAATGACGCTTCCAGATGGCAAGCCAAACAGAAGGATTTTTAGCAATATCCAAGGGTTAAAATCTGATAAACTTGCAATTGTTCAAAATGGAATGAACCTTGTAATCAATGGAAATCAAGGAACGGCAAGGGCTTCAAAAATTTATGAGAGTAATTTTACTTTCGCTGGCAAAACTGGCTCTGCACAATATAAAGCGATTGATAGAAATATTAAAATTAAAAGAGATTCTGACACTCACTCCCTTTTTATGGGTTATGGGCCAGTTGGCAGGCCAAGATTTTCCGTTGGTGTAATTGTTGAATTTGGAGGTGGTGGCTCAAAATCAGCTGCCCCCATCGCAAGAGATATTCTCAACTTCGCATTCCAAAAATATTTGGGGTGAGGATAATTTTCCCCCTCATTCTCTTGTTCATTAACATAAAAGCTACAACCCACGCATCAAAACTAGCTTCTGGCTGTAAATCATTATTTTCATAGATGTTGAAACTTGAGCTAGAGTGTGCTAGAATCATGTATAAACAGGAATTTTTATGTCAGTAGAACTAGCTCCAAATATTGAAGCAGCAATTAACAACAAGGTGCAAAGTGGATACTACAAATCTGCAAATGATGTTGTTATAGAAGCGTTAACCCTTCTTGATAAGCAACACGCCCTAAAAATGCATATTGAAAAATTACTTGATGAAGGCGAGGCTTCAATGGCTAATGGTGAATTTTATTCACCAGAGCAAGTTGATGCACATATTGAATCAATTCTAAATAAATACAGATAGTGAAATATATTTTAGCACCTAGAGCAACCAAAGATTTTGGTAACATTATTGATTGGGTTGCAGGGCATAATTTGACTGCTGCCGAAAACCTTTATTCAGATTTTAAAAAATCTTTTGAATATATTGCCTCATTTCCATTTGCTGGTTCACAGAAATCCGAATTTACAAACAAACCTTACAGGTGGCATTACCTTCAAAGATACTGGATTACTTATAACCCAAATGTAACTCCAGTAAAAATTGTTAGAATTATTAACTCCTATATGGATATACCAAGCAGGTTTTAATACATTTATTATCCAATTTAACTAAAGAATTTTCTAATTTTTATTCCTAGATTTCATTTCAATATTTTTTGCCAGCAATTAAATCAGAGTTTTACAAAATAATTTTTACATAATAAAAACATATTTTAGAAATAATATAAAATGACATCTCCATTAGAAAATTTGATTAATCTAACCGCTAAATTGCCTGGGCTTGGTAAGAAATCCGCCACGAGAATTGCGTTGCATCTTCTCAAAAATAGGGAAAAGCTGATGCACCCTCTAGCTGACGCAATTATTGCAACTGAAGCCTCAATAAAAACCTGCGAAATCTGCGGAAATTATGATATTTCCTCGCCTTGCCATATCTGCGTTGATGAAAAAAGGGATAAATCAACCATTATGGTTTTAGAAGATGTTTCTGATTTATGGGCAATAAATAGAGGCAGAATTTATAACGGCGTTTTTCATATTTTGGGCGGTGCTTTATCTGCGATGGATGGTGTTGGGCCTGATAAACTCAACATCGCAAGCCTGCTTGCAAAGGTAAGCTCTGGAGAGGTGAAGGAGGTTATTCTTGCAACGAATGCAACTATGGAAGGGCAAACCACCGCACATTATCTAAGCCAAAGGCTTCAAGAATTTAATATCAAAATTACAAGGCTTGCACAAGGCGTTCCTCTTGGTGGCGAGATTGAATATCTTGATGAAGGCACACTCCTCACCGCCCTTAATTCAAGAAGGGATTTTTAGATAATTTTATAAAATTATTTACTTAAGTTTTTCATCTTGGGATAAGCTCTGTAAAACTAGGGGGATTGCATCAATCAAATCCTCAGAAATTAACCCCTGCCCTAATATATTTGCACATTCTGAATGTATCCAAACCCCGGCACAAGCGGCTTCAAAACTCGGCATATTTTGAGCAAGTAATCCACCGATAATTCCTGCTAAAACATCACCACTGCCGGCTGTTGCAAGCCAAGTGGGTGCATTATTATTAACCGCAATTCTTCCATCTGGGCTTGCGATTATTGTATCATTACCTTTAAGAACAATAACATTATCGCACAATTTAGCAGCTTTTGAGGCTCTTTCAATTTTACTACCATCAACATTGAAAACCCTCTTAAACTCTCCCTCATGTGGTGTTAAAACTGATTTTTTATTTTTCTTAAGTGCCTTAATAAATTCTTTTGGTTTTTCTTGAAAGATGCTAAAAACATCAGCATCTATAACGCAGGCGAGCTTTTCTTCTAAGCAATGATAAACCCTTAAAGGTGCTAAAATATCAAATCCAGAACCACAACCAAGCACCGCAGAATTTACTTTTTTTAGTTTTATATATTTCTCTAAATCCTCAATTTCTTTGAGCCTTTTAACCATCACTGAAAGCATAGAAGTCGCATAAATTGGCAATGATTTTTCATCAGCACAGATTGTTGCAAGCCCTGCCCCAACCCGCATAGAAGCAATTGATGCCATTCTTGAAGCACCAGTAAAATCCTCCTCACCGCCATCAATTACGATATGCCCTTTATGATATTTATGAGATTCTAATTTTGGAAAAGGAAATTTATCTAGCCACAAATCAGTTGAATTGATAAAGTAAGGATTATAAATTTCGCTAAAGGCTTCATCAGGAATTCCAATATCTGCAACCTCAATTTTGCCAACATAATTTTTTGCAGGCAATAAATAACAGCCTATTTTTGGCGTTTGGTAGGATATAGTATAATCCGCTTGAATGGCTATATTCCTAACTTCCCCTGTGTTTGAGCAAACCCCACTTGGAACATCTAAACTAAAAACTAAAAATTTATTTTTTTGTGAATTTTTTGCATAATTTATTTTTTCAATAATTTCTGCAATATCTCCAGTAATATCTCTCTTTAAGCCGATTCCAAAGATTGCATCTATAATTAAATCAGCTTGCTCAAGATAATCTTCGTCAAATTCTTCAATTTCAATTCCGCTAGAAACCGCAAAATCCATAGCTTGCAGAGTAAGCTCTGAAACCTTTCTTAAATCACCAATATTTGAAAGTCTTATATCATAGCCCCTTTCCTTCAAAATTCTTGCTGTAATATAGCCATCACCGCCATTATTACCAACGCCACATAAAATATAAACTGCGTCACCTTTTTTTTTATAATCTAAAATTTTATCAACTAAGTCAGCAGATTTTTCACCGGCATTGCACATTAGAGTGAAGTTTGAAATACCGAATCTCTCAGCTTCCGAATCCGCTTTTTTTGTATTTTCTGCACTAAATATTTTTTTCATTGAATATAAAATTTATTTTAAGAAAATATACTCTATAAAAATATTACAAATTCAAGTTGTAAAAAAGGCATTTGGTATAGGAATAACTGGCTATCAGTAGACTAAAGTTAGAAATTTGGTAGATATGATGCCTCTCTTTGCATTAAATAACTTGAAGCTATTTAACAAAAGAATTCTAGTAAAAGGGATACAAAATAAAAAGGAAATGAATAGAACAGAAATAAAATTATAATCTTGTGAAACAGCATTATGCAAACCTTTTTTTAGTCTGGCAGCGACTTACTTTCCCATGACTTAAGACATAGTATCATCAGCGCGTGAGGCCTTAACTTCTGAGTTCGAGATGGGATCAGGTGTGTCCCCTCAGCTATAACCACCAGACAAAGAAAAGGTCTGCTTCAATATAAGTCGTTGGTTTTTGAACGTTAGTAGTTAGCTATTTATAAGAAAAAGCTACTAACTGCTAATTACCAAAAACCAACTACAATTATAGAAAGCGATATAAAACAAGTGTTTTAATCAAAAAATTTAGCACTGCTTTAGAGTCATCGCAACTCAAAGTAAAATCGTTTAAGTGTATCAAACCAATTGAGCTATTAGTAAAGGTTAGCTGAGTGGATTGCTCCACTTACACATCCTTCCTATCAACGTAGTGGTCTTCTACGGCTCTAATGGGGAATACTGGTTTTGAGGCTGGTTTCACGCTTAGATGCTTTCAGCGTTTATCCGTTCCGTACATAGCTACCCAGCTGTGCCGTTGGCACGACAACTGGTACACCAGAGGTACGTTCACCCCGGTCCTCTCGTACTAAGGGCAAATCCTCTCAATATTCCTACACCCACGGCAGATAGGGACCGAACTGTCTCACGACGTTCTAAACCCAGCTCACGTACCTCTTTAAATGGCGAACAGCCATACCCTTGGGACCTTCTCCAGCCCCAGGATGAGATGAGCCGACATCGAGGTGCCAAACAGCGCCGTCG